>CAJUSJ010000005.1 GCA_910588865.1 uncultured Lachnospiraceae bacterium | reverse complement strand
ACGGCAATTACTATAATTTCAGCGGCTGCGGCAACACCTTAAACTGCAACCATCCGATTGTGCAGCAGATGATTTTAGAGTGCCTGCGCTACTGGACCATCAATTTCCGGATCGACGGTTTCCGGTTCGACCTTGCCAGCATCCTGGGGAGAAATGAGGACGGCTCCCCCATGAACAATCCTCCTCTTTTAAAGAGCCTGGCCTACGACCCTCTTCTGAGCAATGTGAAGCTGATCGCCGAGGCCTGGGATGCCGGAGGCATGTACCAGGTAGGCAGCTTTCCCGCCAACAAGCGGTGGGCTGAGTGGAATGGAAGATACCGGGACAGCCTCCGCTCTTTCCTGAAAGGGGATTTCCACTCTTCCTGGACAGCAGCCTGGAGCGTCTCCGGCTCCGGTGATCTCTACGGCGGTTTTTACACGGATTATAAGGGAAATTATGCTGGCTACAACTCCTGCATCAATTTCCTCACCTGCCACGACGGCTTTACTTTGTACGATCTCTACGCCTACAACACAAAGCACAATGAGCTTAACGGGTGGAACAATACCGACGGAGCCGAAGACAACCGAAGCTGGAACTGCGGCATTGAGGGAGAAACTGATGATCCGGAAGTCTTAAGTCTCCGCTTCCGGATGATACGCAACGCCTGCGCTGTTCTCATGTGCAGCCGGGGCACCCCCATGTTCCTGGCCGGGGATGAGTTCGGCAACACCCAGTTCGGCAACAATAATCCCTACTGTCAGGACAACGAGATCTCCTGGCTGGACTGGAGCCTTCTGGAAAAGAACCGGAAGCTCTTTGAATTTTTCCAGTTTATGATCGCCTACCGCCATGAACACACGGTCATAAGGCGGAAACTTCCGGATTCCATCTGCGGTCTGGAGAGCCTCCACACCCATGATACCAACGCTGATATCTGGAGCATTCCGCCAAACGCCAAAACTTTTTCTATCAGCTTTGCCGGCTATGACAGGGCCAAAGGGCACGATGACCTTGTCTATATTTCCATCAACGCCAACTGGGAGGACACCCTGATCACCCTGCCCAATCTCCATCACCGGGGTGCCTGGTATCTCAGTGTCAACACCTATGGCGACGGCTATGGCCGCTACACCTACCCGGTGGGAGAAGAGGTCCGCATTGACAGCACCTTTATTCTGCGCCCCCGCTCCGTGGCTGTCTTTACAGGAAGGCCGTTTTTGGAGACTCACCGTTAAGAATAAGAGTGTAAACGGAACCTGAAAAATAGCCCCCGTGTACAAAAACAGGCTGCCGCGTCTCGCGGCAGCCTGTTCTAAACAGTTCTTTCTCTGAGGAATTTTAATCCAACTCCTTCAGTCCTGTATACAGTTCATAGTATCGTCCTTTCATCTCAAGAAGCTCACCATGGTCCCCTCTCTCGATGATCTCTCCCTGCTCCAGCACCATGATGGCATCAGCGTTTCGCACAGTGGACAGGCGGTGGGCAATGACAAAGGTGGTCCTGTGGGCCATGAGACGGTCCATGCCGTGTTCGATATGTTTTTCTGTCCTTGTGTCCACAGAGCTGGTGGCTTCATCCAGGATCAGCACCGGAGCCTTTGAGATGGCTGCCCTGGCAATGTTGAGAAGCTGCCTCTGGCCCTGGCTTAGGTTTGCCCCGTCTCCCTCCAGCATGGTGTCGTATCCCTGGGGCAGACGCATGATAAAGGAGTGGGCAGACGCGGTCTTTGCCGCCTGTATCACCTCTTCGTCCGTGGCATCCAGCCTTCCGTAGCGTATGTTCTCCCGAACTGTCCCTGTAAAAAGATGGGTGTCCTGGAGTACCATGGCAATATTCTGTCTCAGATTATTTCTCTCTATGTGGCGGATATCCACTCCGTCGATGGTGATGCTCCCCGACTGGATATCATAAAAACGATTGAGCAGGTTGGTGATCGTGGTCTTTCCGGCACCTGTGGAACCAACAAAAGCGATCTTCTGTCCGGGCTTCGCGTACAGGCTGATGTCTTTTAAGATCACCTTTCCCGGGCGGTAGCCGAATGTCACATGGTCCAGAACCACATGGCCTTTCATGGGGTCTAAGGTCACCGCGTCTGAGTCATTTTCCTGCTCTGGCTCCTGGTCCATGACAGCAAATACTCTCTCCGCTCCCGCGAGGGCTGAAAAGACATTGCCGATCTGCATGGAGATCTCATTAATGGGCCTGCTGAACTGTCTGGAAAAGTTCAGGAATATGGTGAGTCCTCCCACATCAAAGTTTTTCCACACGCACAAAAGCCCGCCGATACAGGCTGTCAGGGAGTAGTTCACCTGGCTTAAATTGCCCATAACAGGACCCATGATCCCTCCGAAAAACTGGGCCTTGATCTGATTGTTCCTTAAATCCCTGTTGAGGATCCTGAACTCCTCTTTGGCAGTCTCTTCATGGCAGAACACCTTTACCACCTTCTGTCCGGTGATCATCTCCTCCACATAGCCGTTGACAGCGCCGAGGGAAGTCTGCTGCGCGGAGAAATATTTCTGGCTTCTCTTTGCCACCGCTCTTCCTGCCTTCATCATCACGGGAACCATAATGAGGGTCACTATGGTCAGGTAAATGTTGGTGTAGAGCATGAGAGCCAGGGTGCCCACGATGCTCAGGGCTCCGGAAAAGAGCTGCACCAGGGTGCTGGATAGCATCTGTCCCACGGTATCCACGTCATTGGTAAACCGGCTCATGAGATCGCCGTTGCTGTTGGTGTCATAAAATCTCACCGGAAGGGTCTGCATCTTCACAAACAGATCGTTTCGGATCTTCTGAAGGGCATTCTGGGCTACTGTCAGCATGACCTTGGCCTGGGCATAATTGGCCGCCACCCCGGCTGCGTAAACCAGAGCCATGATCACAAGGGCACCAAAAAGCCCTGCCGCATCCCCTCTGCTGCCGTCCGCGGGAACAATATACCGGTTGATGATGGGCCTGAGCATGTAGGACCCTGCCAGGGATGCCGCTGTGTTGACTATGACGCAGAAGAACGCCAGCCCCATCTTCGCTTTATCCTCTGCCAGATAGGACAGCAGCCTCTTTACCGTGGCCTTGCTGTTTTTGGGGGTTCCTTTGGCCATGCTCCGCCGCCTTCCCGGTCCGCCCGGCCCATGTCCCATGGGGCCTTTGGGCGCGGCAACTGCCCTTCCGTACCGTTTTTTCAGGCTCTCTAACTTTTTATCGTCGCCCATCACGCTCCCACCTCCTTCTCATGGTCTCTCTGGGAATAATAGATCTCCCGGTATGCCTGGCAATCCGCCATCAGCTCCTTATGGTTTCCTGACCCGATAATCTTCCCCTCATCAAGAACCAGGATAAGGTCCGCCTCTTCCACGGATCCGATCCGCTGGGCAATAATGATCTTCGTGGTGTCTTTTAAGGTCGTGGCAAAGCATTCCCGGATCCTGGCTTCCGTGGCCGTGTCCACCGCGCTGGTGCTGTCGTCCAGGATCAGGATCCTGGGCTTCTTTAAGAGAGCCCTGGCGATACACAGCCTCTGCTTCTGCCCGCCGGATACGTTGACTCCTCCCTGGCCCAAGTCCTTTTGGTAGCCTTCTGAGAAAGAGGAGATAAAGCTGTGGGCCTGAGCGCTCTCCGCCGCCTGGCGCAGCATCTCATCCGTGGCAGCCTCATCGCCCCACCGCAGATTCTCCTGGATGGTCCCGGAAAACAAAACATTTTTCTGGAGAACCATGCCCACACCCTCTCTCAAGTCCCGGAGAGAGTATTCTCTCACATCCACTCCATCCACCAGCACCTGTCCCTCTGTCACATCATACAGTCTGGGAATAAGCTGCACCAGGCTGGTCTTGCCGCTTCCCGTGGCCCCGATAATGCCCACGGTCTGGCCTGGCCTGACTGTAAAGCTAATGTGCTCTAACACCTTCTCCCCGGCTTCCTGGTGGTAGCTAAAGCTCACATCCCGAAACTCCACCTCTCCCCTTGCCACGGACAGGCCTTTTTGGGAAGCGTTCTCGTCGGTTAAGTCGATCTCCGTGTCCATCACCTCATTGATTCTCTTGACCGAGGCCATGGCCCTGGAGCTCTGGAGAAATACCATGGAAACCATCATTAAGGACATAAGGATCTGGACAATGTAGGTAGTAAACGCTGTCAGGTCCCCTACCTGCATATTTCCCGCGATGATGATGTTGCCGCCATACCACACCACAGCCAGGGTGGTGATATTCATGGCCAGGGTCATCACCGGCATGGTCATGATCACGATCTTCATGGCATTTAAGCTGCTCTCCTTCAGGTCCTGATTCATGTCCTGAAACTTTTTCTCCTCAAAATCCTCCCGCACAAAGGATTTGATGACCCTTACATTAGTCAGGGACTCCTGGATGCCGGAGTTGAGCCGGTCCAGCTTTTTCTGCATTACCGTAAACCTGGGAAAAGCGGTCTTCAGTATGAGAAAGATGGCCAGAGTCAAAAAGGGGATCACCACCAGGATCACCAGCGCCAGCCTGGTATTCATCAGAAAGGCCATGATCAGCGCCCCGATCAGCATGCCCGGGGCACGAAACATCATCCTCAGTCCCATCATGGTCACATTCTGCACCTGCTGGATGTCATTGGTTAGCCGGGTCACCAGGGACCCTGTGCTGTACTGGTCTATATTTTTGAATGAAAAATTCTGAACCTTGGCAAAGAGATTCTCCCTCAGATCGCTGGTAAAGCAGATGGACGCCTTCGCGGAAAAATAAGCGCCGCCCACGCCTCCCAATGCCATCAGCATGGCGAATACCACCATCACCGCTCCCACACCCGCAATGTAGGACATATCCCTCTCCGCCACTCCATGGTTGACAATCATGGACATCAGCTTCGGCAGCATGATCTCTCCGAACACTTCCGTGAGCATGCACAGCGGCGCGAGGATAAACGCCGCCGCATATGGCCTTATATATTTCATGTACCGTTCCACTGGCAAAACCTCCTGTTAAAAAATAATATATGGGCACCCGCCGGGACCCATTTGCCTTCCTTCTAAATAATGTCTTCTTTTTCCGGGACATAGACCTTCAGATTGTCATATACCCGGTCTAAAAGCTGTCCCAGAAGCTGGAATTCTTCCTGGGTAAATCCCTGGAACATGACCTTTTCCATCTCCTCAAAAATGGAGACACTGCACCGGGCCACCTCCTTTCCCTTCTCGGTAACGCAGAGCTGGTTGTAACGATTGTCCCTGGGATCCACGATCCTGCTGATGTAACCGCCCTGTTCCAGTTTCTTTAAGGATACCGCGACCGTGGCTGTGGAAACCCCCAGCTGCTCTGCCAGCTCCTTCTGGGACACTCCCGGGCGGTCCACGATAAACATCAGGATCTGATGCTGGCTCCGGAACACTCCTGTGGAGTTCAGCTTTCCATCCAGAGCCCTCCTGTGCCTTTTATTGACCTTTATAAATTTTTCGATGGCCCTGCTCTCCGGTGTATCCCCCCGGCAGCCAAACCTTCCCATCTGATCTCCCCCTTTTACATTGCCTGCTAACGATTAGCAGGTTTATAATTAGTTAATTAACTTTTTCTCATTATACTCCCTTTTCCAGAAAACGCAACCAGAATCTATATTTTTTATATTTTCTTAATATTTATTGAATAACGATAATTTTATATTGATTTTAGATAAATATCATGGTACACTCACTTCAATACCAACGCAGCGAAAGGAGTCCTGTCCATGGAGCGACAACGTCTCACTCTCTTTACAAAGAACCTTCTGGATTTCATGTTTTTCGCGGGAATCCTCATGACCGCCGCCGTGCCGGCAGTCTTTTCCTGGGTAAGCCGCTACATCATCGCCTTCCGGGTCCACTACCTGCCTTTGACGGTTTTATACTTCCTGTCCGGCATCCTCTGTCTCATGATCATCTGGCAGCTTCGCCTGATGTTCGCCACGGTTCTGGAAGGCGACCCTTTTGTGGACAGCAACATCCTGTCCCTAAAGAAGATGGGCCGGTGCAGCTTCCTCACCTCATTCCTGTCTGTCATCCGCCTTCCTTTTTCGCCCACCCCTGCCACGGTTTTCCTGGTCATTGTCTTTTTTATCGCCGGCCTGTTCAGCCTGGTCTTAAGCCAGGTGTTCTCCAGGGCCGTGGAGTATAAAAAGGAAAATGACCTGACCATATAGAGGAGGGATCTATGGGAATCATCATTAACTTGGATGTGGTAATGGCCCAGAGAAAGATGGGACTGACCGAGCTTTCCAAAAAGGTGGATATCACCATGGCCAATCTGTCCATCTTAAAAAACAACAAGGCCAAGGCCATCCGTTTCTCCACCCTGGAGGCCCTGTGCCGGGCCCTGGAGTGCCAGCCAGGGGATCTGATCGCCTTTGAGGAGGACGATCTCCAGAAATGACCCGGCAATGCCGGTGTGACTTAGATAAAAAAGAAAGGAGTTTTTATGGAAAATACATTTATGGAAAATTATGAAAATTCCGCGCCTGGAAGCCAGGCCGACGGCCTGAAAGCCGAGACTGCTGACAACAGCGGGTTGCCTTTAGGAGACATGTCACCCAGCCTTCTGTCCCTTAAGGAATCCCCGCCTGACCAAAACACTATCCGCCAGCAGAAACTGGCTCCAATACAGTCCTCGTTCCTGTTTTTCGGCGGCTTAAGCCTGGCTTTTGGGGTGATGTTTACCTTCTGCCTCTTTGAAAATCCCTGCGGCGTCACCTACCCCCTGTTCACGGTATTTGCCTGTTTCTGCGGCCTGGCCGCCTGCCGGAAATTGAGGGTGGCGGTGAAAAGAGGCAGCTGGTTTCTCATAGGCACCGCCATACTCATCGGAGCCTCCACCTGCCGCACAGCGGACCCTTTTCTGGTACATTTAAACGGTGTGGCCCTGGTTCTCCTGGGATGCGTCTTTGCTATCCATCAGTTTTATGATGACTGTACCTGGAACATTGGAAAATATCTTTCTTCCGTGTTTTTGTACCTGTGTCAATGCGCGGGCTCTGTCCCTGTGCCTTTCAGACACCTGCAAAACTATGTGGGAACCCGAAACAACAAAGCGCTTAAGCATCTCCCCGCCATCCTGGCCGGGTTTGCCGCGGCAATTCCGGTTCTGGCTCTGCTGGTAACCCTTTTGTCTGCCGCTGACCCTGTGTTTTCCCGTTTCATAGGTTATGTCATGGGCAATATACTCCACCCCATGTTTCTGGCAAAGCTGTTTTTGTGGACCTTGTTCGGTACCCTCGCGCTGTACTGTCTGGTGTGCGGCTGCTGCCTCCACAGGTTATCCGAGAACAACCAGAACCGGGCAAGGGGCAGTTCCCTCGGGGCCATTGCCGGGCTTTTGGGGATCGCGCTGGTCTATCTGATCTTCTCTGTGATCCAGATCGTGTATCTGTTTCTGGGGAAGGGCACACTGCCGGAAGATTACACCTACTCCGAATACGCCAGGCAGGGATTTTTCCAACTTCTCGCCGTGTCCTTTTTTAACCTGGTCATGGCGCTGTGCAGCCTTAAGTACATCCGCCCCCACAGGATACTGAACCAGATCCTCACCCTGATCTGCGGCTGCACCTACATCCTCATAGCCTCCGCTGCCTGGCGCGTGATCCTGTATGTCCAGGAATATCATCTCTCTTACCTCCGCCTGCTGTGTCTGTGGTTTTTGTGCCTTCTGGCAGTGCTCATGGCAGGGGTTACCTGGATCATCTGGAACCGCCGCTTCCCTCTCTTCGGCTTCTGCCTTACCGCGGTGTCCGTGTTCTATGTGGCCCTGGCCTGGGCCCGGCCAGACTCTGTGGTAGCCTGGGATCATGTAAGGCATTTAGACGGGCAGACCGCCACCCCCGCCGACCTCTTCTACCTGACCAGGGAGCTGGGCGCTGACGGGGCCCCTGCCGTGGCCTCCCTGAATCTGGATTCCCTCTTTTTCTCCCAACAGGGGTGGGACGAAGATTTCGACCAGATGGACCAGGTCTGGCTGAATTCCTACTATGATTACTACTATGATTACCACTACTGGCCAGAATGCGAAGAGATGGGGCTCCGCAATTACAATTTCTCCTTTGCCCAGGCAAAAAGGCTGTTCCCGGGATCCTGACGGATTCCGGAAACAGCCTTTTCTTTCAGGCCAGATCTCACCAAGCTGTTCATCACTCGTACTTGATCACATACAGCTCCTCAAACTCTCTTAGATATTCCTCAGATCGCTCTGACGGCTGCCCGTCAACATCCACCCTGGCCAGGAGATTGCCCCACTCATAGCATTCCGGCACCAGGATCCCTGACTGGATGAGATCATATGTCAGGGTCCAGGCCCGGTCCTCCGGGGACACATAGCCTGCCTCCACATAGATAAAATCCGTGTCAGCGTATTTTAAAAACTCCACAAAATTCTCCTGATTGGCCACAAGAACCACGTTTCCCCAGGTGCCTGTGATATCCAGATAAGACTGGGTGCTGCAGGGAAATACCAGGGATCTGGGATGGTCTCCTATGACGATAACCCGGTTTCTGGGGTTTTGGGCCAGGATATGCCATATGCCCTCGCTTCCCTTCTCCGCCATCCGCTGCCTCTGGAACTCCTGATGATTATAAAATCCCTTGTGACGCCAGGACACCGGGGTAAATCCCAGGGTCCAGTTCCAGTTGGTCACCCACGCCACCAGCACGGAAAACACGATCACCGGCAGGGCAAGGCCGTAGATCCTATCTCTCACGCTTTTCTTTTCCAGCCGGGAAACCAGATGGAACACATACACGGCCTGGAGCACATGGAGCAGCATAAAGTAATTGCCATCCACCTGGGTCAGCATGATGAGGCTGATCACATTGCAGGCCAGAAAGGGAAAGAACACCACTGCCAGATAACGGCCCACCTGCCGCTCCTGGCCTTTCTCCTCCCTCTTTCTCAGAAAACGCCATACAAACCACACACTGAAAAAGAACCACAGGGCCGTCCCTCCCCACGCCAGGATCACATGGGACATATCATCGCCCTGAGGATCAAACAGGAACTGAAAGATCCGTTTTCCTATGCCCGCGAGCATCTGGCCTGCCTCCAGGCCGGAACTGTTGTTTGGTATTTTCTGAACATCAAAGGGGTATTTCATCTCAAACCCCACCTTTGTCAGCAGAGAGGAGAATACAGAGGTCACCGGAAGACCTGTGATGATCAGGGTTCTGGCCCAGATCCCCGCCAGGGCCCCCAAAGACAAACAAAGCACCGGGGCTGCCCTCCAGCCTTTTAAGGAAAGCCCCTTTGAGCCTATGAGATACAGGCCGCTCATGCCCATAACTGCCGTGGAAAACACCATGGCAGTGGGCTTTAATGTCCATGTGGCAAAAAACGCGGCCCCGCTGTACCACAGAGCCTCCTGGTCCCCCAAAAGATACAAAAGCATCTCCAACACCATGATTAGCTGGAAATACAGTGTGGCTATATCGCTTTTCGCGGTAATGCTCATGTTCATGATCCCCGGAAGAACCGCCAGGAGAACCACCATCACCACCGCGGCCTTCTTCTCCATACACAGCCCTCCGATCCTGTATGCCAGAAACAGGATACCTGCTGCCAGCCACAGATTAAAGGAGATCAGGAAGCTGTAGGAGGGGAGGATGGACAGGGGGAGGAGAAGCACCTCAAACCCTTTTGAGTAGGTGTAGACGATGCCGATCATCCCCAGGTTCTCGTATATGCCCTTCCCGTTGTTCAGAACATAGGGGGAGCGGACTCCGTACCAGATGCTGTCATAGTCCACGGCAATGTTCATCCTGCCTGCCTGTATAAAAAAGCCAGTGAGCACAGCCGCTCCCGCCGCTGCCATCCAGAAGCTAAAACCTGCCCTATCCCTTCTTCTCAGCTCTCCCGCAGCCGTCCCCAGGGCTTTTATAAGCAGGTTTCTGTAGCTTCTGTCCAACATGGCCCCTGCTCCTGTAACGGCCATAACTGCCCACAGATACTTGATCTTTCCAAGGCCAACCGCTGACATAAAACAGTAAAGGCATATGGCCCCCAGGCTTCCCGCGAGGAAGTTTCTCCAGCCGTTCCAACTCTCTTCCCTTTGCCGCCCCCAAAGGCTCCCTCCAGCCTGGCCGGCAAAGAGCTTTCCATGACCCTTGGGCATAAAACGCAGGCGGATCCACCCGCCCAGGATCCACAGATAACCGCCGTACATGCCGGAGAAAACCACCGGGACCAGAAGTCTGTGGGCCCAGAGAAATACGCAGCACACCAGCCCTGCCCCTCCAAGGCGGACAGACACGGACCTGGCTGTCTTAAAGATCAGCCAAGTCAGGATAAAAAGCAGCACACACTCAATGGCCATGAGATGGCTTTCCCTCTGCTTTATATGCCAGGACAGGGTTCCGGTCACAAACAGGCTCCAGAAGGAATAGGCCACTGCTCCCATTACCAAAATGCCCAGCAGAAAAACAATGACGCCTTCTCTTTTATCTAATTTCTTCATCTTCCTTACTCTTTGCCGTCAAAACAGTAGGTGCATACCTTGCACTTTGGAAGCCCGATGGATTCCACCAGATCATCCAGCCTGTGGTACCGGAGAGTGGTAAAATTCTGACGTTTGCATATCTCCGAGCACATACACTCATAGCGCTTGCTGGTGGGGTCCGCGTACTCTTCCAGGGTATTTTCCCCGTTCTCCCCTTCCTTCTCCAGGATGATCTGCCTTGTGATCAGATCCAGCTCAGACTTGGAGCGGGAGAAATTTAAATACTTGCATCCATAGAGAAGGGGAGGACAGGCAGGACGTACGTGGACCTCCTTTGCCCCGCTCTGATAGAGAAATTCCGTGGTCTCCCGAAGCTGGGTGCCCCGGACAATGGAATCGTCAATGAGCAGAAGCTTCTTGTTCTCGATCAGGGCCTTCACCGGAATCAGCTTCATGCGGGCAATGAGATTCCTCTGTTCCTGGTTGGTGGGCATGAAAGACCTGGGCCAGGTGGGGGTGTATTTAATAAATGGGCGGGCAAAGGGGATGTTGGACTCATTGGCATAGCCGATGGCATGGGCGATCCCGGAATCAGGCACCCCGGCCACCACATCCGGCTGGACATTTCCCGCCACAGCGTCTCTCTTGGCCAGCATGCTGCCGCAGCGGTAGCGCATCTCCTCCACATTAATTCCCTCGTAGGATGAGGTGGGATAGCCGTAGTATACCCACAGGAAGGAGCAAATCCGCATCTCATCCTGGGGACCCTTAAGAGTCTCCACGCCGTCGGGGGTGATTTTTACGATCTCACCTGGTCCCAGTTCCCGGTAATCGCTGTAGCCTAAATTTATGTAGGCAAAATTTTCAAAGGACACACAGTAACCGTCCTCCTTTTTGCCTAAGACCAGCGGGGTCCGGCCCATCCGGTCTCTTGCCGCGTAGACTGCCTCCTTTGTCATCAAAAGCAGGGTCATGGAGCCGTCAACGCTCTCCTGGACATAACGGATCCCATCCGCGATGGTGTCCTTTCGGCAGATCAAGGAGGCCACCAGCTCAGTGGCATTGACCTGACCGCTGGTCATCTCCTGGAAATGGGTATTCCCATGGCCGTAGACATCTCTCAAAAGGGGTTCGAAATTGTTGATCTTTCCCACAGTGGCAATGGCAAAGCTTCCCAGATGGGACTGGATCAGCAGAGGCTGGGGCTCATAGTCGGAGATGCTGGCGATCCCCATGTTGCCCCCCATCTCCTGCACATCTCTCTCAAATTTTGTCCTGAAGGGGGAGTTCTCAATATTGTGGATGGCCCGGTTAAACCCTTCCGGGCCATAGGTGGCCATGCCGCCTCTCCTTGTTCCTAAGTGAGAATGGTAGTCCACTCCGTAAAACAATTCCAGCACACAGTTTCTCTTGGAAATGACTCCAAAAATACCGCCCATATCAGTTCTCCTTTTTGGCTTTTTACATAAGTACCTATAAAAACATGGTATAGTATAACACGTTCCCTGTTTTCTCGTAAAGGACAAATTCCGCAAAAACTGTCACATCAGGCTTTCCATCAGTTCCCAGATCTCATCCCTGCCCTGCTTAGTCTGCGCGGAAAACGGGATCAGAACATCCTCCCTGGCCATCCCAAGGCCCTCACGGACCATCTTCACATGCTTTTGGACCTGGCTGCGGTTCAGCTTGTCAAGCTTGGTGGCAACGACCACTGGACGGTAACCGTTTCCCACGATCCAGTCAAACATGGTCTTGTCGTTACCCGAAGGCTGGTGGCGGATATCCACAAGGAGGAACACGCTCTTTAACATCCGGGAGCCTTTTAAATACCGTTCAATCATCCTCCCCCATTTTTCCTTTACCTCCACAGACACCTTGGCGTAGCCATAGCCCGGCAGATCCACAAAATACACCTGATCGTTGACAAGATAAAAATTAACGGTCTGGGTCTTCCCTGGCTGGGATGAGGTCCGGGCCAAGGACTTCCGGTTCATCAGGCCATTGATCAGGGAGGACTTCCCTACATTGGATTTTCCCGCGAAAGCAAATTCCGGGTGGATATTTTTCGGGAAGGTGCTGGTTATGCCGCACACGGTCTCAAGCTGGGCGCTTTTTATGATCATATGGAACCCCCTTTGTTCAATTCTTCCTTTCCGTCAGGACTTACCAATATCTCCTTCAGGACCTGGGACATGTGATTTACATACACGATCTCCAGCCCCTTTGTGATCTCTCCAGGCAGTTCCCCGATGTCAGGCCTGTTTTTTTCAGGCACCAGGACTTTTTTAATGTGGGCCATCTTGGCTGCCAGGATCTTCTCCTTAAGGCCGCCGATGGGCAGTACCCGCCCCCGCAGAGTGATCTCTCCTGTCATGGCCACCTTTGCGTACGCGGGACAGCCGGTCACCGCTGACACCATGGCCGACGCCATGGTAATGCCGGCTGACGGTCCGTCTTTTGGAACCGCCCCTTCCGGGATGTGGAGATGGAGATCATGCTTTTCAAAAAAGCTGGCCTTTACCTGATACTCCGGGCACACGGACCGCACATAGCTTAAGGCGATCTGGGCTGACTCTTTCATCACGTCTCCCATGTTGCCTGTCATCTTCAGTTCCCCTTTTCCCGGCATCACATTGACCTCAATCTGAAGGGTATCCCCGCCCGCGCTTGTCCAGGCCAGTCCCCGCACGATGCCTGCCTGGTCCTCCTCATTGGCGTCCTCAAAGGAGATTTTCTCCTTTCCCAGGTATTTGGCCAGATTGGATTCCGTCACCCGGATCCCGGTCTTTCCTTCCTCCAGATACTGTCTGGCAGCCTTGCGGCACACGTCCCCGATCCGCCTCTCCAGGTTCCGCACCCCGGCCTCCCTGGTATAATTGTGAATGATCTTGCGCAGGGCCCCGTCACTGATGAACAGATTGCTCCCGTCCAGTCCGTTTTTTTTCAGTTGTTTGCCTGCCAGGTACTTTTTGGCGATATGGAATTTCTCATTCTCCGTGTAGCTGCTGACCTCAATGATCTCCATCCGGTCCAAAAGAGGCCTGGGGATGGTCTCTGTGGTGTTGGCTGTCGCGATAAAAAGCACTTTGGACAGATCCAGGGGGATCTCCACATAGTGATCCCGGAATCTTACGTTCTGCTCCCCATCCAGCACTTCTAAGAGGGCTGAGGATGTATCCCCCCGGTACTCGCTGCTGACCTTGTCGATCTCGTCCAGAAGCATCAGGGGATTGGCCACCCCTGCCTGCCTAAGGCCCTCTGCCAGGCGGCCCGGCATGGCTCCCACGTAAGTCTTTCTGTGGCCCCGGATCTCTGCCTCATCCCGCACCCCGCCCAGACTGATCCGCACGTACTTTTTGTTCAGAGCCCTTGCCACGGACCTGGCGATGGAGGTCTTGCCTGTCCCCGGCGGTCCCACCAGGCAGAGGATCGGGCCGTTGGCGCTGGAAGTCAGATTTCTGACAGCCAGGTACTCCAAAACCCTCTCCTTCACTTTTTCCAGGCCATAGTGATCCTCCTCCAGGATTTCCTTGGCATGGCGCAGGTCATCGTTATCCTGGGACTGCTTCTTCCAGGGAAGCTCTAAAAGGGTCTCGATGTAGGTTCGAAGCACATTGGCCTCCTGGCTGCTTGAAGGCATGCTCTTTAAGCGGTTGATCTCCCTGGTCAGCTTTTCCCTGGTCTCCTCATCGGCTTCCAGGCTGTCCAGGGCAGACAGGTACCGCTCCGCTTCTCCTTCCCCGTCTTCCTCCCCCAGCTCCTGCCTGATGACCCGCATCTGCTCCCTCAGCACATAATCCTTTTGATTCTTATCAATGCGCATCCTTACTTTTCCCTGGAACTCTTTCTTTATCCTTCCCACTTCCGTCTCAATCAGAAGCTGCTCCACCAGCACCTGGTAAAGCTGGCTCTGGCAGCAGGCCTCCAGGATCTTCTGCCGGACCGTGTAGTCCCACGGAACCCGCAGGCTTATCTGAGTCATCAGCTTGTTCAGCTCCTGGATCATGAGAAGGTCTGCCAGGGTCTCACTGCTCATGCCGGGATTCTCCTCGCTGTACTCCCCCAGCTTGTCTTTGAGAATCCGAATCATGGCCTCCCTGGCGGAATCATCGTTCACGTCTTCCTGAAACCGGATCTTCTCCACCTGTCCTGTCAGCAGCGGCTCTGTGGACTCCAGGCACAAAAGCTCCCCGGCCTCCTTTGCCTCCACCATGACCCTCAGGACATTTCCCGGCAGCTTTACCAATTGTCTGATCTCAGCTATGGTTCCTGTCTCCCACAGTTCCTTCTGGGAAGGATCCGGGATATCCGGTGATCTCTGTGTCACCAGGAAGAGCTTTTGATCCGTGACCATGGCCTGCTGCAGCGCGGCGATGGATTTTTTTCTGCTGATGTCAAAATGTCTGGTCTCTCCAGGAAGAATCGTTAAACCTCTCAACGCGATAAGAGGCATGGTCATAATGGTTTCTTCCATTCTTTACTCCCTCTTTTCTGTGTCTTTAGACCGTACAGTCTCTTTGCCGCTTCCGGCGGACCGTCCCCGCCGGTCCCATGGATATTTTGAAAAAAATGGGAGCCCCAAAGCTCCCATTCTGTTTCTGTGATTCCAATCAAGCGATCTCTCCTGCCCGGTCCTTCTTCAGTCTCTGTCCCAGGGTCTTCCTGGGCACTGCTGTATCCCGGTACACGATCTCCGGTTTTCCCTCTTTGTCCACCACTTCCTTCGTGATGGTGCAGATGCCAATGGTGTTGTCAGACGGCACCTCGTACATCAGATCCATCATCGTGGACTCCATGATGGACCGAAGGCCTCTTGCCCCGGTCTTCCGCTCCATGGCCAGCTTGGCGATGGCCCTGAGAGCCTCCTCCTTAAATTCCAGCTTCACATCGTCCATCTCAAACAGCTTCTGATACTGCTTTACCAGAGCGTTCTTAGGCTCTCCCAAGATGCGCAGAAGGGCATCCTCTGACAAAAGCTCCAGGGACACGGTTACCGGCACCCGGCCGATGAACTCCGGGATCAATCCGAACTTGATCAGATCCTGAGGCTCCACCTGCTTTAACAGCTTGTCGATATCAGTGGCCTTCTTATCCACCACCTCCGCGTTGAATCCGATGGAACCCTTGCTGGTGCGGTTCTCAATGATCTTCTCCAAACCGTCAAAAGCGCCGCCGCAGATAAACAGGATATTGGTAGTGTCGATCTGAAGAAGCTCCTGATGGGGATGCTTTCTTCCTCCCTGAGGGGGCACGCTTGCCACGGTTCCTTCCAATATCTTAAGAAGGGCCTGCTGCACCCCTTCCCCGGACACGTCCCTAGTGATGGATACGTTCTCGGATTTCTTGGTGATCTTGTCAATCTCATCAATATAGATAATGCCGTACTCGGCCTTGTGGATATCATAGTCAGCGGCCTGTATCAGTTTTAAAAGGATGTTCTCCACATCCTCGCCCACATACCCAGCCTCTGTGAGGGCTGTGGCATCGGCTATGGCAAAAGGCACATTGAGAATCTTTGCCATGGTCTGGGCCAGATAGGTCTTGCCGGAACCTGTTGGTCCTAACAGCAGGATATTGCTCTTTTGTACATCCACGTCCATATGCTTTCTGGTCGTGATTCTCTTGTAGTGGTTGTACACTGCCACAGACAGAACCTTTTTTGCCTGGTCCTGTCCGATCACATACTCGTCAAGAAATGTCTTGATCTCCTTTGGTTTTAACAGATTGATCTCGCCGAATTCCTCGCTTACCGGCTCCTCATAATCCGCCAACTCCTCGTCTAAGATCTCTCCGCACAATTCAATACACTCGTCACAGATATAGACATTGTTTGTCCCCGCGATCAGCTTCCGCACCTGATCCTGGGTCTTTCCACAAAAAGAACAGCGAATCTTGTCATCCATTCTGCCTGGCATCTTACCACCTCGCTTTTTCTTCTTTTCCATAATGAATGGTTCTGTCCGTCACCGCCTTTCGCTAAATGACTAATGCTTCGTCAATATGGCGTCGATGAGGCCGTAAGCCTTGGCCTCCTCCGCAGTCATATAGTTGTCCCGTTCTGTGTCTCTCTCGATCACCTCAATAGGCTGCCCTGTGTTGGCTGCCAGGATCTCGTTAAGCTTTTTCCTTGTCTTTAAAATGTTCTCCGCCGCGATACGGATCTCCGTAGCCTGACCTCTGGCTCCGCCCGATGGCTGATGGATCATAACCTCCGCGTTGGGAAGGGCGAACCTTTTGCCCTTTGTGCCCCCTGAAAGGAGGAACGCTCCCATGCTGGCCGCAATGCCCATGCACACGGTGGACACGTCGCACTTGATGTAATTCATGGTATCGTAAATCGCCATGCCCGCGGTCACCGATCCTCCGGGGCTGTTGATGTACAGATTGATATCCTTTCCCGGATCCTCTGACTCCAGGAATAACAGCTGGGCCACGATAATGCTCGCAGACACATCATTTACCTCTTCCCCTAAGAAGATGATCCTCTCCTTTAACAGCCTGGAATAGATGTCGTAGGAGCGCTCTCCCCTGCTGGTCTGTTCAATGACATATGGTACTAAACTCATCCCTGCTCCTCCAGTCTTCTTTAACCTTATACCAGTTTCGCTTCGGCCACAAGGAAATCAACGGCTTCCTGCACGGCCAGATCTTCTCTCATCTGCTTAATACCCTGCTCTCCCATGCGGGACTTCACCTGGCTGATGTCCATCTTGTATGTGCCTGCCATCTTCTGAAGCTCTTCTTCCAGCTTCTCGTCGGTAACCTGGATGTTCTCCGCCTTCACAACAGCCTCCAGTACCAGTCTGGTGCGGATGGTCTTCTCAGCCTGAGGCCTGGCCTGGTCTTTCAGCCTGTCTGCTGTCATGCCTGTATACTTCATATAATCGCTGAAGGACATACCCTGTCCCTGCATCCGGCGGGCATAGTCGTTGATCATGTTCTGGATCTGATACTCCATCATGGGCTCCGGAATGTCCATGGAAGCGTCCTCCACTACCTTTTCCACCACCCGGTTCTCGTTCTCCGTGGCCGCCTGCTTCTCTTTTGTCTCTAAGAGTTTCGCCCTCAGATCGGTCTTATATTCATCTAATGTCTCAAATTCGGAGACTTCTCCGGCAAACTCGTCATTGAGCTCAGGCAGCTCCTTCACCTTGATCTCCTTCACCGTCACCTTGAACATGGCCTGCTTTCCTGACAATTCCTTCGCGTGGTACTCCTCCGGGAAGGTTACATTGACTTCGCACTCTTCTCCAATGCTCTTGCCGATAAGCTGCTCCTCAAAGGTGTCGATGAACGCGTGGGAACCGATGACCAGGGAGTAATCCTCCGCCTTGCCGCCATCAAAAGGAACGCCATCCACAAATCCCTCAAAATCAATGATGGTGTGGTCTCCATCCTCCACCGGCCTGTCTTCCACGGTAAGAAGTCTGGAGTTCTGTTCCTGAACCTTCTTAAGCTCTTTCTCCACATCCTCGTCCGTAACCTCCGCTGTGGCTCTCTCAACTTCCACGCCCTTGTACTGGCCCAAGGTCACTTCCGGCTTCACCGCCACCGTTGCCGTGTAGATCAGGGGCTTGCCCTTCTCAACCTGGACTAAATCGATCTCAGGTCTGGACACGATCTCCAGCTTGCTCTCCTCAGCCGCGTCTCCGTAGGTGTCATCCAGAACAATATTCACGGCCTCCTCATAAAATACCTCTGAGCCATACATCTTCTCTATCATGGCAAGAGGCGCTTTGCCCTTGCGAAAACCCGGGATAGAGAAACGGCCTTTATTCTTATTATATGCGGTCTTGATTGCCTCCTCAAATTGCTCAGACGGTACTTCTACAGTAATCTTTGCCATGTTCTTCTCTAAATTCTCTACCTGTAAACTCATGTTATAGGTTCCTCCTTAATCTATATGTGAATCGCCTGCTCAACTTGGGCGCTACACTTCAATTTAGCATTATAGCATAGGTTTTCGGGAAATACAAGAAGCACTTTCTCCGCCAAGTTACTGTTATTACTGTTCACACGCGTTCACAGCAACTGGCAAAAATCCGTGAAAATCGCCTGCGGCGATAGGATTTTTGCTCTCTGGCCCAGTTTATCATACGGTCAGCGCGGCAAACGCGCGGACCTAACTGAACAGTAACACTGTTTACAGATGCCCCATGAACGTAACCGCGTATACCCTTGCGCTATACTCCCTCCTATGATATGATATGGCAAGACAACCGTCAAAGGAGGAATTTATGGAAATCGAACGCAAATACCTGATCACTTCCCTGCCCGGAGGGTATGACGCTTTTCCCTCCCGCGCGATCCAGCAGGCCTACCTGTGCGGGGACCCTGTGGTGCGGATCCGCAAAGAGGATGACCAGTACTACCTTACCTACAAGTCCAAAGGGCTTCTGGCCCGGGAAGAGTATAACCTGCCCTTGACCAAAGAGGCCTATGACCATCTCCTGCCCAAGGCTGACGGGATCAGCCTGACCAAGCGCAGATACCGGATTCCCATAGAGGGCACGGACCTGACCATAGAGCTTGACATCTTCTCAGGAGATTATGAGGGACTGGCGTTGGCGGAGGTGGAATTTGAGAGCGTAAAACAAGCGGAAGAGTTTCTGCCGCCGGACTGGTTTGGCAGGGATGTGACATTTTCCGGCGAATACCAGAACAGCCGCCTGGCTCTAAAAAGGAGATGACAAAACCGGAAAGCCTGCCTTCCCGCCCCGAAGCACAGACCTTCCGGTTCAATCCCTCTTACTCCATATCTTCCAGCTCGTCCTCTCCGATGAGCTCGTCGTACTCCTGGGCATCCAACAGCTCGTCAAAGGCATCGGCCACGATCTCGTACTCTTCGTCATCCTCAATATTCCCCAGGGATGGCTCCTGGCCTTCGGTCTCGTAGTAGCGGTACAGGTACACCTCACCCTCCTCCGCCTCAGCGCTGTCCATGGGGAGCAGCGCGATGTAATCCTTTCCCGCTGCCTCAAATATGGTCAGGACCACACATTCCACCTCGCTGCCGTCATCCATGCTCAGGGTGACGGTCATTTCCTCTTGGGGCTCCATATTATCATTTGCCATAATCTTTGATCCTCTCTTTTCTTTATAGGGGTAGGTTGTTCTTTTCAATTCCACTGTATCAGAACAACCGCTAAAACGCAAGGACTTTCTGACCCAATATTCAGGGTCAGTATTCGATCCCCTCCCTGGCCCCCAAGCCTTTGTCATAAGGGTGTTTTTTCTTTTTGATCTCTGACACATAGTCCGCCAGGTCCACAAGCTCTTTAGATGGCCCTCTCCCCGTCAGCACCACCTCAAGGCCTGGGGGTCTTGTCCTTAAGTCGCTGATCAGCCGCTGTTCCTCCACCAGACCGTGATTGCAGGCTGCCAGAATCTCATCCAGAATCAGAAGGTGGTACGGTCCCCTCACCGCCTCCTGCCAGGCCCGGCACAGCAATTCCCTGTAGTACTGTCCTGCTTCCTTTTTCTCCTCCTCTGTCATCTGCCAAAAAAATCCGAAAACCTTCTCACAGGGCATTACCTGGATGCCAACAATCCCTTTCAGCGCCGCCACTTCCCCGGAATCATCGGTTTTCAGGAATCGGGCTATAAGGACCTTTTTCCCTCTTCCCGCGGCCCTTAAGGCCAGCCCCAGGGCCGCGGTGGTCTTTCCCTTTCCATTTCCGCAGTAGATATGAAGGCAGCCCGAGGCCGCCTTACCTGGTATTTTTTTTGTCTCTGTCCCTGCCACCAGCTCCCTCCTTCCTGTCATTTTCTCTTTTCAGGGGAATCCTTGGGAGACTGGCCCAGATAGTCCTGGATAAACCGGGACCTCTCCTGCTTTTTCCCGTACCGTTCCCTGACATAGCACACATGGAGGCGCTCCTTGGCCCTGGTCATGGCCACATAGAACATCCGCCGCTCCTCCTCAAGATCCGCATCCAATACCGCCTTTTTGTGGGGAGTAATGCCCTCGTTGGCGTCCAGTATATACACGATCTTAAATTCCAGCCCTTTTGAACTGTGCATGGTCATAAGGGACACTCCCTGGGGAGCCGCTTTCTGGGACTGAGCCTGTTCCCTCAGGCGTTTCTTGTAGTCCTCCATGTGATCAAACCACTCCTCCATGGTCTTAAATCCCCCGCCGCTCTCCTTAAGCTGGTCAAGGACCTCCAAAAGCTCCTCCGGCTTCATCCTCCTGAACCGGGCGTACTCTTTTATGTAGTCATCATATCCCACGGCCTTACGGATATAGTTGACCGCGGCCACGGGAGGCATGTCCCTCAGCATCAGAAGGTCATACTCCATCTGTTCGATCCTCTCCACCATCCAGCCCTTGTCCCCATAAAAGGCCTTCACCTTGTTCCAGGACACCGCGCTATCCTCCAGGGCATCCCGGCTTATGTAACGGTTTGGGCGGTTTATGATCTGGAGGATATTGCTCCTCTTTAAGTCCCCTCTGGCTGCCCGGATATAGGCCAGCACATTCTGGGAGATCCAGTGCTCATAGAGATTGGGCAGGGAGTCCTTCATGGTAAAGGGGATATTGTACTCCATCAGCTTTTCAATCATCAGCCTGGGGTTTAGATTGGTCCGGTACAGAACCGCTATATCCTCTAAGGCATAGCCGGCTTTCACGTAATCCTGAATCTCCTCCACGATCCTCAAAGTCTCCTCCTGAGGATCCGTGCTGACACAGGTCACCACCGGCTTTCCCGCGCCCTTGGCGGCAGTCAGCTTTTTTTCATACCTCTTCCCGTTGCGGCCGATCAGGACGGATGCCGTGTCCACGATCTCTTTTGTGGAGCGGTAGTTGACTCCTAAAAGGACCGTCTTCGCCTCTGGATAATCTCTGGTAAATCCCAGCATGATCTCCGGCTTTGCCCCCCGGAAGCGGTACACCGACTGGTCGTCATCCCCCACAATAAACAGGTTGTTCTTTGGCAGGGCCAGCATTTTTACGATCTCATACTGAATCTTGTTGATATCCTGAAACTCGTCGATGAGGATATACCGGAACTTATCCTGCCACGCTTTCAGGATATCCTTTCTCTGGGTAAACAGCTCGTGGCACATCACCAGCATATCGTCAAAATCCAGAAGACCTGCCCTGCGCATCCTCTCCTCATAGCCATTGTACAGCTTTTTAAACACCGCCTCTGAACAGTTCCGGGAATAATAGTGATCAAGCGCGAGCATCTCGCTTTTTACAAAACTGATCTCCCCCAGGATGGCGGGTACGAACTCGTGTTCATCCTCGATCTCCAGCTCATACTCTTCCATCATCTCCCGGACAAATCTCCCCCTCTGCTCCTCCCTCGCGATGTCCGAGGCCTGATAACGGTACGCGTATTTTAAGATAGTAAAAAAAATGGAGTGGAACGTGCCGAAACTGACCCTTGTGCCGTTCCCCTCCATCAAAGCGGCAAACCGGTCCCTCATCTCCCTCGCGGCAGCCCTGGTAAAGGTGATCACCAGGATATTGCCTGGGTCAATTCCCTTTTGGATCAGATTTCTGGTCCTGTGGGTGATCACTGTGGTCTTGCCTGAACCCGGACCTGCCAGGACCATCATGGGCCCGTCTATATGGCTCACCGCCTCCTCCTGAGAAGGATTAAACGCCATGGCTCTCCATTCCTCCAATATCGGTTTTCTTCCTGCCCCAATTCCCGGCAGCATATCCTTAGTCAGCTAAGGGGCGGAAAACAGCCCCTGTCTTCCGCCCCTGATTATTAAACCTGGCTTAACAGCCGGATCCCTTCCCGGATCCTTTCAAGAGACTCCTGTTTGCCCAGAACCTCCATGATCTCCGTGGCCCCTGCCGGCGTCATCTGCTTTCCGGACACCGCGACGCGGATAGGCCACATCACAAACCCGGTCTTACAGCCCTTATCTGACACATACTTGGCCAAGGTCTCATAGAGCCCGTCGTTGGAATAGTCTTCCTGCTCCTCCAACAGGGGAAGCACCTCTTTCAAGACTTCCAGCGATGTCTCCTTTGTGGTCTTCATCTTCTTGTGGACATACATCTGGGGGTCGTATTTTGGCATTGTCTCAAAGAAATCAATGTGATCCCCAATATCCGGGAGCACCTCGATCCTTGTCTTCACCATGGCGGCGATCTTTCTTAAGTCCAGATCCTTTTTGATCACCTCCCTGATGTAGGGCTCTGCCATATCATAGAACCTGTCAGCATCCATGGCTTTCAGATACTCGCTGTTCATCCACTTTAACTTGGTCACATCAAACACTGCCGGGGATTTGCTCATGTGGTGATAGTCAAAGGCCCGCACCAGTTCCTCAAGGGAAAAAATCTCCCGGTTATCCTCCGGCGACCATCCCAGAAGGGCCACATAGTTGACCACTGCCTCGGACACAAATCCCTGCTCAATCAGGTCTTCATAGGAGGAATGACCGCTCCTTTTGCTCAGCTTCTTGTGCTCCTCATTGGTGATCAGGGGGCAGTGGACATATACCGGGACTTCCCAGCCAAAAGCCTCGTAGAGGCGGTTGTACTTGGGGGATGAGGACAGATACTCATTGCCCCTGACCACATGGGTGATTCCCATGAGATGGTCGTCCACCACATTGGCAAAATTGTAAGTGGGGTAGCCGTCGGACTTGATCAGCACCATGTCGTCAAGCTCCGAGTTGTCCACGGTAATGTCGCCGTAGATGTCGTCCCGGAAGGTGGTGGTTCCTTCTGTCGGATTATTCTGACGGATCACATAGGGAAGCCCCGCGGCCATGTTCGCGGCCACCTCCTCCTTAGTCAGGTGGAGGCAGTGCTTGTCATAGGTCATAATCTCCTCGCCGTTTACCGTCTTTTTTAAGGAATTCAGCCTCTCCTGGGTGCAGAAGCAATAGTATGCCTGACCTTTCTCCACAAGCTCCTGGGCATATTTCAAATAGATGCCCGCCGCCTGTCTCTGGCTCTGGACATAGGGGCCCACCCCGCCGTCCTTGTCCGGCCCTTCATCGTGGATAAGGCCTGTCTTTTCCAGGGTCCGGTAGATGATCTCCGTGGCTCCCTCCACAAAGCGCTCCTGGTCTGTATCCTCAATGCGCAGAAGGAAATCTCCGTCCTCATGCTTGGCGATCAGGTAGGCGTACAGGGCTGTCCTCAAATTGCCAACATGCATCCTTCCGGTGGGGCTTGGGGCATATCTTGTTCTCACTTTATCCATAATCATTCTCCTGTCTCGGTTATTACCCGAACATTATAAACCTTAATATAAGAAAAAACAATCTTATTTTCACGCCAGCTTCAAAAGAGAACACGCGATCCGAAAATAGATCACCAGGCTGAAGGCATCCACAATGGTGGTGATCAGGGGGGCCGCCATAATGGCCGGGTCCAGCTTCACCAGCCTGGCGGCCATGGGAAGGACGCTCCCCACGGTCTTTGCCAGGATCACCGTGGCAAACAGGCTCAGCACCACTGTGAGGCAGATCTGCTCATTGCCCGGAAAACGGATGATGAGCTGGACATAGTTGACCAGCCCTAAGATCACCCCCACCACCAGGCCGACCCTCAGCTCCTTCCACAGCACCTTCAAAATGTCTCCCGGAGCGATCTCCCCCACAGCCATGCCCCGGATGATCAGGGTGCTGCTCTGGCTCCCCGCGTTGCCTCCTGTGTCTGTCAGCATGGGGATAAAGGTCACCAAAAGGGGGATCACCGCGAACGCGTTCTCATACCGGGCCAGGATACTCCCTGTGACCATGCTGCTTATCATCAGGATCAAAAGCCACAGGATCCTGTTCTTGGCAAGCATGAACACGCTGGTCTTCAGATAGGGCTTTTCGCTGGGCATCATGGCAGCCATCTTCTCAAAATCCTCTGTGGCCTCCTGCTCCATAACATCCACGATGTCGTCCACAGTGACAATGCCCACCAGGCGGTTCTCCCCATCCACCACAGGGAGGCTTAAAAGATCATACCTGGTAAAGGTTTCCGCCACCGCCTCCTGATCCTCTGTTGTCACGGCTTTGATCACATAGGGGTCCATAATGTCCTCAAGGCGGGCCTCATAAGGGTTCATCAGCAGATCCTTCACCGTCACCACACCCTCGAGAGCCCTCTTTTCGTCCATGACATAGCAGGTATAGATGGTCTCCTTGTCCACCCCGTGCTTTCGGATGTAGGCAAATGCCGCCTCCACGGTCATGTCCTTTCTCAAAGCCATGTACTCCGCGGTCATGATGCTGCCCGCGCTGTTGTCCGGATACCGCAAAAACAAATTGATCAGCTTTCTGGTGTCCGGCTTCGCGTTCTTCAGCACCCTCTTTACCACATTAGCCGGAAACTCCTCAAGCATGTCCACCGCGTCGTCCACAAACAGGTCCTCGATCACCGCCTGCAGCTCCGCGTCCGTAATGCTGTTGACGATCTCCTGCTGCTTTTCCACTGGAAGAAAAGCGAACACATCCGTGGCCAGATCCTTTGGGAGCATCCGAAAGACCAGCACCGTCTTTTCCCCTGTCAGCTCCTCCATAAAATCCGCGATATCCGCCTCCGGCATCTGGGCCAGGGAATCTTTCAGGTTCCGTAAATCCCTGGCATCCACAAGCTCCATCATAAGCTTCATCTGATTCTGTCCCATAATTTTCTCCTTTCACCGTCTGAAACCGAAATTCAAGACCAATGAAAGCAGAACCATAGAGCCTGGACACCGAAGAGAACACCTCTCTTCCCTGTGCTCACAAGCAAAATAGCCATCCTTGCCAGGACAGCAAGATGGCTCTCATAAACGCTTTAGCCTGCTTTTACCGCAGAGCTTATATCCATAAAAGGCAGTGACGACAGGATGGGGGTTTTTCCACAGGATCTGTCTTCCCTGCCACGCGTTCATGATACGTAGATTCTGCTTTCAGCCTGTGACTTCGACCTTCCATTCTGGTTTTCACTCCTTTCTGTATTTTTAAAACATGAAGGCGGACGAGATGACCTCGTCCGCTTTTAGTGTATCACATTTTTTTATTGGCCACAAGCAATTTTCTGCCTTTTCTCAGACAGATCCGCATATGATGTATAGAAAACCATTTTTATCAGGAGTTTATCCATGAACCAGTATTCTCCCATTGAAGGAGTCGTCACTTCCATCGCGCCTCTCCAAAGCGGCAGCCGCCCGGGCTGTGTCCTGCTGCTCTATGTGCAGACCGACTACCAGGAAACCTTCCAGATCCTAGTGGACACTTCCACCTATGTGCTGGACCAGAAGCCTGTGCGGCGGGGGGACCCTGTCATTGTCTTTTACGACATCACAGCGCCGGTTCCCCTCATCTATCCTCCCCAGTACAAAGCCGTGGCAATGCTTGTCCGGGCCTGCAATGAGTTCGCCATGCTGGACTATTTTGACCAGAATTTGAGAAACAGCGAAAACACCCTGATCCTCAATCCTTCAGGATCCACTACAGTCCAGCTGCCAAACGGACAGTATTACCAGGGAACTTTGGGCAACCAGTACATGCTGGTCCTCTACACCACCAACACCCGCAGCATCCCTGCCCAGACCACCCCTGTCCGGATCATTGTCTTCTGCTGTGATACGTGATAAGGCTCTTGGGGGCAGGGCTCAATGCCTTTCATAGACACAGATTCCGTCTACATAGGTCTGTTCCACCAGCACCTGCCCCAGCTTGTCAGGAGGCGTCTCAAGGAGGTTCTCGCTGAGCACAACGAAATCCGCTTTCATGCCCTTTTTCAGCATTCCCTTTTTTCTTTCCTCAAAAGAAGCCCTGGCGCCCATGACCGTGTAGCTTGCCAGGGCCTCTTCTACCGTCAGGGCCTCCTTAGGGAGAAAGGTCCTGGCCCCGTCCAGGGAAGTCCTGGTGACAGCGCACTGGATTCCCTTCATCACATTGGGCGTCTCCACCGGGCAGTCCGACCCATTGGACAGGCCCTGGCCCATATGGAACAGGGTCCCGAACTGATAGGTATCCCCTGCCCGTTCCCGCCCCACCCTGCTTTCCACGATCTTGCTGTCATAATCCAGAAAAATACTCTGGGCATAGGTATGAAGGGACAGCTCCTTAATTTTCTCCAGGAGAGGCTTTGTGGTGATCTGACAGTGGACGATGCCGTGACGGTGGTCCTGCCTGGGCATTTCCTCAAGACATTTCTCAAAAGAGCGGACCACCATCTCCATACTTCCATCCCCGATGGCATGAACCGCTGCCTGCATCCCGCGGCTATGGGCATAGGAAATCATCTGGTCAAGTTCCTCCTGGGTCAGTACAGCGATTCCCCTTGTGTCCCTTTTATCGGCGTAAGGCTCTGACAAAAACGCGGTCCTGGCACCCAGGGAACCGTCGCTTATGATCTTTAGCGGACCGATTCTCACATAGTCCGTTCCAGCGCCTGTATGGTAGCCTTTTCCCGCGAATTCCTTCAGCTGCTCTAGGTTCTCAAACTGAGACTGCTCACAGATTTTGATTGTCAGCCTGCCCTCCTCCTCCAGCTCCCGGTACGCTCTCAGCACCATCTCATAATCCACTCCATTTAAGGACAGAAAATCGTCGGTGTGGACCGTGGTGATACCAAAGCTGTTGAGAGCCCTCTGGGCTGCCAGGATAAACTCCTTTACCTTCTGGATTGTCACAGGGGGAATGGCATCTTTTACCAAAGAAATCCCGTTTTCCTCAAAGACTCCATTGGGCTCCCCTTCATGGTCAACCTGGAAACGGCCGTCAGAAGGCTGCGTTGTCTCCCTCGTGACCCCTGCCAGCTCCATGGCCTTTGAGTTCACCGACACCACATGGCCGCAGGCTCTTGCCAGAAAGATCGGATGCTCCGCGGAGACCTGGTCCAAGTCCCGGCAGGTGATAAACCTTTTCTCGTCCTGAAAATAGTCCTGGTTCCAGCCACGGCCGCAGACCCAGGTCCCTTTCGGAATCTGGTTTTCCTTGATAAATTCCTTTACCCGGTCACACACCTCTTTCAGGGAACCAGTATGGTCCGCCAGGGACACCTCCCCCAAAAGCTTGCCGTACTCCACCATATGCATGTGGGAATCAATAAAACCGCTGGTCACAAACCTTCCTTTCAGATCCACCTTATGTTCCGGAACATCCTCCCCAAAAATTTCCTCCCAGGCCAGCCTTTCCCCAGGCTTCCCGCCTGCCCACAAAATCTCTCCGTTCTCCACCACCATGGCCCCTGCTTCCGGGTTCTCCGGGTCTCCTGTATACAGGCTGCCATTATAGTATAATGTCCTCATGCCTTTCCTCCTACTCTCCGTGCCGGGGCCGCGCGAACGGCCACATTTCCTTTCCGCCCCGTGTACATAAATAGCCCCGCATGGCTTTTCCAAACCCTGCGGGGCATCGCTTCTGTCGATTCCTCTGATGGCTGACCAGGTCCTGACCGGGATTATCTGTCATCCCGTCTTCTGTCCCGTCTTCCTTCCCTGCCGGACTCTCTTCCTGACTCCCGTCCGGATTCTCTTCCCGTATCCTTGCCTGACAGATCCGATGGCCTCATGCTCAAGTTCACTCTTCCCATCTTGTCCACTTCCATGACCTTGACCGTCACCTCGTCGCCGATGTTCACCACATCTTCCACCTTCTCCACTCTCTTCTCTGAAAGCTTTGAGATGTGGACCATGCCGTCCTTGTTGGGCGCCAGCTCCACAAACGCCCCGAAGTTCATGATCCTGACCACTTTGCCGGTGTAGATCTGTCCCACCTCAATGTCCGTGACAATGCTCTCAATGATCTTGATGGCCCTGGAGATCATCTCCTTGTCAGTACCGCACACGGACACGCTTCCGTCGTCCTCAATGTCAATCTTCACCCCGGTCTCCTCAATGATCTTGTTGATCACCTTGCCCTGCTTTCCGACCACATCGCCAATCTTCTGGGGATCAATGGTGATCTGCTCGATCTTGGGAGCATACTTGCTCACTTCTTTTCTAGGCTCAGCGATGGCAGGCTTCATGCAGGTTTCCATGATGAACAGCCTTGCCTCCCGGCATCTGGCGATAGCGCCCTCCACAATGGCCCTTGTAAGACCGTGGATCTTGATGTCCATCTGGATAGCGGTGATGCCCTCCGTGGTTCCTGTCACCTTAAAGTCCATGTCTCCGAAGAAGTCCTCAAGTCCCTGGATATCCGTCAGGAGTACAAACTCATCGTCGCTGTCGCCTGTCACCAGACCGCAGGAAATGCCCGCCACCATCTTTTTGATGGGCACGCCTGCCGCCATCAGGGACATACAGGAGGCGCAGGTGGAAGCCATGGAAGTGGAGCCGTTGGACTCAAACGTCTCTGACACCGTGCGGATCGCGTAGGGGAAATCCGCCTCGCTGGGCAGCACCGGGATCAGTGCCCTCTCCGCCAGGGCACCGTGGCCGATCTCACGTCTCCCCGGCCCTCTGGAAGGCTTTGTCTCACCTACCGAGTAAGATGGGAAGTTATAGTGGTGCATATACCGCTTGCTCACCTCGTTCTCGTCAAGCCCGTCCAGCTTCTGCTGCTCGGACAGAGGCGCCAGGGTACACACGTTGCAGATCTGGGTCTGTCCCCTGGTAAACATGGCAGAGCCATGAACTCTGGGGATGAGATCCACCTCAGCGGACAGATGGCGGATCTCATCCATCTTCCGGCCGTCGGGACGCTTACCGTCCTTTAAGATCATCTTCCGCACCGTCTTCTTCTGATACTGGTACACAGCCTCGGACAGCGCCTCCAGCCACTCTTCCCTGTCGGCGAACTTCTCCGCCAGCTTCTCGGTGATGGCCCGGATATTGGCCTCTCTGGTCTGCTTGTCGTCCGTAAATACAGCCTCCTCCATCTCCTGAGGCGGCACCACCTCCTTGATGGCCTCAAACAGCTCCTCCGGAATGGCGCAGCTGGTGTAGCCGTGCTTTTCCCTGCCCACTTCCGTCACGATCTTGTCAATAAACGCGATAATGTCCTGGTTCACCTCATGAGCCTTGTAAATGGCCTCGATCATCTTGTCCTCCGGAACCTCGTTGGCTCCCGCCTCGATCATGATCACCTTCTGCCTGGTGGAGGCCACGGTCAGGTTCAGATCCCCCACCTTCCACTGCTCCTGGGACGGATTGATCACCAGCCTGCCGTCGATCATGCCCACCTGGGTCATGGCACAGGGGCCGTCAAAGGGAATATCCGATATAGAAGCCGCGATAGCCGCCCCCAGCATGGCCACCAGCTCCGGACGGCACTCCGGGTCCACGCTCATAACCATATTGTTCAGCGTAACGTCATTGCGGTAATCCTTGGGAAACAGCGGGCGCATGGGACGGTCGATGACCCGGCTGGTGAGCACCGCGTTCTCGCTGGCCTTTCCCTCTCTCTTGTTGAATCCTCCAGGGATCTTTCCCACCGCGTATAATTTCTCCTCGTACTCCACGCTCAGGGGGAAGAAGTCAATGCCCTCCCTGGGTTCCTTTGATGATGTGGCTGTGCTCAGAACAGTTGTCTCGCCGTAGTGCATAAACGCCGCGCCATTGGCCTGCTTGGCCACTCTGCTGATGTCCACGGTCAGAGTCCTTCCGGCTAACTCCATGGAAAAACTTTTGTACATGTTGTGATCTCCTTTTCTTTGTCTCATTATTAATCAGCAGAAGAAGCCGAAACTACTGAAAAACACACCGTCCGCCCCCTGAGGGCTGGCTGATTCCGATGTGCTTTTCAGCGGTCTCGGAACAAATCTTCTGCTGTCCCATGTGATAAATTCGAGTAAGGGAGATCCTTCCCCCTACTCGCCGTGCCGGGGCGGAGCCGCGCAAACGGCCACATTCCTCTCCGCCCCGTGTACACTAAATATAGGGTGGAGTCTCCTCCACCCTGACGTGATCATTATTTTCTGATTCCAAGTTTCTCAATAAGGGCGCGGTAGCCTTCCAGGTCTGTCTTCTTCAGATAATCCAGAAGACCTCTTCTCTGTCCTACCATCTTAAGAAGCCCCCGTCTGGAGTGGTGATCCTTCTGGTTCTTCTTTAAATGCTCAGTTAGCTCCGCTATCCTCTCAGTCAGGATCGCGATCTGAACCTCCGGTGAACCGGTATCCCCTGGCTTCCTTCCGTACTCCTCGATGATCTTGGTCTTTTTTTCCTTTGAAATCATGATGATCTCCTCCTTCTCTCATTCATACCGGGGACCAAGCAATGGCTGGAGCCTCCAAAAAGCTGAGTCCCGGCGTCTGTTCATACCGATTTATATTAACACAAGACGTTTTCCTTGTCAAGGTAGGAAAGCCCATATTCTTTGTCCCGCTCCAGCTGCTCCTTCAGCTGCTCCAGGGAATCGAATTTCCGCTCCGGCCGCTCGAAGTTCAGAAGCTGGACCTCTATGGTTTTTCCGTAAAGATCCTCATCCAGTCCGAAAATAAAGGTTTCCACCCCCACAGGAGAATTCTTTTCCACCGTAGGCTTCTCACCTATGTTGGTGATGCCTCCGTAATACCGGCCGCCTGTCAGCACTCTGGACACATACACCCCAAAAGGGGGGAGAAATTTCTCCTCCGGTGGGATAATGTTGACCGTGGGAAAGCCCAGCACCGGTCCGCCCACATGGTTGCCGTGTACCACGATCCCGTGGATCGCGTAGGGCTGTCCCAGAAGCTGGTTGGCTTTCTCCACATGTCCCTTGGACAGCTCCTCCTTGATGTAGGTGCTGCTGATGTCCCGCTGGCAGTCTTTCTCCTTGACCACCACTTCCAGGTCATAGCCATACTTGCCGGACAGTTTTTTGAGGAGGGCCGCGTCGCCGGACCTCTGGTATCCAAAACCGCAGTCAGTTCCCACCACCATGGCCCTGGCGTTCATCTTTCCTATAAGGATCTCCCTGACAAATTCCTCTGCCGGCAGATGGATCACGTCGCTGGTAAACGGGTATTCCACCAGATAGTCGATCCCCATCTTAGCCATGTTGTCTCTTCGTTCCTGGTTGGTTGTGATCACTTTCTGGACAGTTCCCGAGATCCTGGTTATCGGCGACATGTCAAAGGTGAACACTGCTGTCTTTAAGCCTTTTCGCCTTTTAAATTCCAGCATGCGCCCCAGAAGCTTCTGATGGCCCTTGTGGCGGCCGTCAAACTTTCCTATGGTCACCGCGGTGGGCTGCCCGATCCTGAATTCTGTCTCTCCAATGAAACATTCCATCTCTCTTATCCTCCCAGAAACATTTTCCAGGGCTTTAAACGGGACCGGCCCTGTTCCCACTTGTAGATCCCCATGAAATTCCCCTGACTGTCACAGACTCTGAAATAAACCTCCCGGGCGCTCTCTTCCAGGCATGTCCTTCCCATGTCCGGTCTATGTCCTTCCGGTATCACATCCTGTAACCTCAGAGGATTGCCGTTGTGTACCAGATTGTCCGCCTCCATGACGGTCACCGCCTTAGGGTATTGTTCAAACATCTCCTCAATGGACAGGATCCTCTCCTCCAAAAGACCCTGGCCGCAAAGCTCCTGGATCTGGGAAAGCCTTAAACTGTCCTCCAGACCGAATCTTCCTACCTGGGTCCGCAAAAGAGATTCCATGCAGCCGCCGCAGCCAAGCTTTTGGCCGATGTCATGACAGAGGGTTCGGATGTAGGTTCCTTTTGAACAGCGCACGATCATGGTGACCCTTGGCAGAGCCGCAGACTTGATGGCGATCTCATAAATCGTCACCTGTCTGGGCTGTCTCTCCACCACCTTCCCTGCCCTTGCCAATTCATACAACTTTTTGCCGTTTACCTTCCGGGCAGAGTACATGGGCGGGATCTGGGCGTATTCCCCTACAAATCCCATGATCGTTACACACACTTCCTCCTCTGAGACATCCGGTTCTTTCTCCGCGATGATCTGGCCGGAAATGTCCTGGGTGTCGGTCTCCTTTCCCAAAAGAAGCACTGCCTCGTAGGTCTTCGCGTGGTCTGTCAGCATGTCGCACAGGCGGGTGGCCTTCCCTAAGCACACCGGAAGAACACCCTGGGCATCTGGATCCAAAGTGCCTGTGTGGCCGATCTTTTTCTGGCCAAGGATCCCTCTCAGCTTAGCCACCACATCGTGGGACGTGTAGCCTTTTTCTTTATATACATTCAGTACTCCGTCAAACATCCGCTTTCTCCGAAACCATCTGTTTCTCAATATGCCCGGAAAGGTTGTTGACCACGTCGTGGAAGCTGCCGGACATGGTACAGCCCGCTGCCCTCACATGACCGCCGCCGCCGAAATAGGAGGCGATCTGGCTGACGTTTACCACATGATTTGACCGCATACTGACCTTGAACATGTGATTGTCCGTCTCATACATGAAGATGGCGCACTCCACCCCGTCGATGGTTCTGAGCTGGTCCACGATTCCGTCTAAGTCCTTGGGTTCCACCCCGTAAAAAGCCATATCCTGCTTCTTCACCACAGTGAAAATACATCTTCCCTCCATGAACCGGATGCTTTCCATAAGCGCCCGGCCAAGGATCTGGCTCTGGAGATAATTTTTTTTAAAGTAGCTGTCGTCGATAATCCTGGTGAAATCGATTCCCGTGGCCATAAGCTTTCCCGCGATCTCCATGGTCTTTTGGGATGTGCTGCTGTAGCGGAACACTCCCGTGTCATGGATGATTCCCGTGTAAAGGCAGGCAGCGATCCTCTGGTCCACGGCCGCCTGGTCAAGCTGGCCGTAGAGTACCTCGCAGGTGGAGCTTGCTTTTGGGTCTATGATATTTTCCTGGGCATAGCCTGGATTGGTCACATGGTGGTCAATGCACAGGCTCTGTCTGGCCGATTCCAGATACACGCCGAATTCTCCCAGGCGTTCTCTGTCGCCGCTGTCTAAGCAGACGCACAGGTCAAAGGGTTCTTCCTCCATGACTTCCGACCGGATCTGGCCGTAGCCTTCAAGATAAGCGAATTTTTCCGGAATCGGCTGAAGATACAGCCTTATATACATCTGGGGATCCCGGCTTGCCGCGTAATTGTACATGGCCAGGCAGGAACCGGCACAGTCCCCGTCCGGATTCACATGTCCCAGAATCACAAGGGACTTGACGCCATCAAGCATTTCTTCCAGTTTTGTCATATTATCCTCTCCCTTCCCGTTTTGATCCTGACCCCTACTCCTGGTCCCAGTCGTCTCCTTCCTCCAAATCTTCCCCGGCTTCCTCGCTCTTCATGCTGCCGGTCACATGGTCAATGAGCCTTGACATGTGAACGCCGTACTCAATAGACTGGTCCAGGATAAACTTGATCTCCGGCGTATTGCGCAGGTTCACTCTCCTGGCCAGCTCCTTTCTGATAAATCCCACTGCCCTCTTAAGCCCCAGAAGAGCTTCCCCAGCGGCTTCTTCGCTGCCGAGAACGCTTATATAGGCCTTGCAGTATTTTAAATCCGGAGTTACCTCCGCGGACACTACCGTGACCATCACATTGTTCAGGCCCGGGTCCTTTACCTCGGTGCGGATGATCTCGCTGAGCTCTCTCTGCACCTCCATGTTGATCCTTGTATTCTTTATGCTGTTTTTACGCATATGATTCCTTTCCTGTCCGGGTTCCGCCTCCTCCCCCTTCCCTGGGCGGCAGGTTATGGCACCCCCCTCATGAGACTGCCCTGGGAAAGGGCAGCCCGAAAATCCTATCTCGGCACTTCCACCATGGCATATGCCTCAATCATATCATCTTCCTGGATATCGTTGAATTTCTCAAACACCAGGCCGCACTCGTAACCCGTGGCCACCTCTTTCACATCGTCTTTGAAACGTCTTAGGGAAGCCAGGGCACCGTCGAAGATCTGCTCCCCGTCTCTGGTGATCCTGACAGAGCAGCCTCTCTGGAACTTGCCATCCATAACATAGGAGCCCGCGATGGTTCCCACGCCGGAAGCCTTGAAGGTCTGGCGCACAACCGCGTGGCCGATGACCTTTTCCTCGAAGATGGGATCCAGCATGCCCTTCATGGCAGCCTCCACATCCTCGATGGCCTGGTAAATGACCTTGTAAAGTCGTAAATCTACTTTTTCCTGCTCTGCCACAGACTTGGCGGTCACGTCAGGTCTCACGTTGAAGCCGATGATAATGGCGTTGGAGGCGGAAGCCAGGGACACGTCGGACTCGTTGATGGCACCCACGCCGCCATGAATCACCTTTACCATCACTTCCTCGTTGGACAGCTTCAAAAGGCTCTGTTTTACTGCCTCCACGGAACCCTGCACATCCGCTTTGACGATAATGGGCAGCTCTTTTACGTTGCCTGCCTTGATCTGGCTGAACAGATCGTCTAAGGACAATTTTGCCTTGGTATCCTCCAAAAGCTTGTTCTTGCCCTCGGAGATGAACGTATCCGCGAAGCTCCTGGCCTCTTTCTCGCTGGCAGTTACCACAAACACTTCCCCGGCATTGGGCACTCCGTTTAAGCCCAATATCTCCACAGGAGTAGACGGGGTGGCCTCCTTGACCCTTCTGCCCTTGTCATCCATCATGGCCCGGACCTTGCCGTAGCACGCGCCGGCGGCGATATTGTCTCCCACATGGAGAGTACCCTTTTGTACCAGCACAGTGGCCACCGGGCCTTTGCCTTTGTCCAGCTCCGCCTCGATCACAAGGCCTCTCGCGTTCCGGTTGGGATTGGCCTTCAGCTCTTTTACCTCTGACGCCAGGATGATCATCTCCAGAAGATCCGAGATTCCCTCCTTGGTGTGAGCGGATACCGGCACAAAGATGGTGCTTCCGCCCCAGTCCTCTGGGATCAGCTCATACTCGGAAAGCTCCTGTTTTACCTTCTCCACATTGGCGCTGGGCTTATCGATCTTGTTGATGGCCACGATGATCTCCACTTCCGCGGCCTTCGCGTGGTTGATCGCCTCCACGGTCTGGGGCATAACTCCGTCGTCCGCGGCCACCACCAGCACAGCGATATCCGTGGACTGAGCGCCTCTCATACGCATGGCGGTAAAGGCCTCATGTCCGGGAGTGTCCAGGAAGGTGATCTTTTCTCCATTGATCTCCACCACATAGGCACCAATGTGCTGGGTGATTCCTCCTGCCTCCCTGGCGGTGACGTTGGTCTCCCGGATCGCGTCCAGGAGAGAGGTCTTGCCGTGGTCCACATGGCCCATGACACAGACCACAGGCGGTCTTGGCATCATGTCGTCCTCGTTCTCTTCCGCCTCCCTGAGAAGCTCCTCAATGACATCGACCTTCTCTTCTTTCTCACAGAGGACATCGTATTCCATGGCGATCTCCTCAGCCTTCTCATAGTCGATCTCCTGGTTTACGGTGACAATGGTTCCTTTGAGGAACAGTTTCTTGATAATGGCGGAAGGCTGGAGCTTCATCTTATCCGCCAGCTCTTTAATAGTCAGAACCTCCGGGATGGTGATAACCTTGATGGTCTCCTCCACCTTATCCTCCACATTTTTCTGCGGCATGATAAATGGGTGCTTGGATACCTTGCCCTTTGATCTTGGGCCGTCTTCCGTCATGTTCTTTTTATCATATTTGTCGTTTTTATAGTTATTTTTATTGGCCCTGTTGCTCTGCGGCTTGGTGGCGATTGGGGTGTCAAAGGACTTGGAACCATCCTTCTGTCCCGGACGGCCTCCCTGAGGACGTCCTCCCGGTCCCTGGGGACGATTTCCCTGGAATCCTCCCGGACGGTTTCCGTCCCGGCTTCCCTGAAAGCCTCCCTGGCGATTGCCGTCCCGGTTGCCCTGGAAACTTCCCTGGCGATTGCCGTCCCGGCTCCCCTGGTACCCGCCCTGGCGGTTATTATCCCGGCTTCCCTGGTATCCGCCCTGGCGGTTATTGTCTCGGCCTCCCTGGGGACGATTATTGTCTCGGCTTCCCTGATATCCGCCCTGACGATTATTGTCCCGGCTTCCCTGATATCCGCCTTGACGGTTATTGTCACGGCCTCCCTGGCCCTGGGGGCGGTTATTGTCTCGGCTTCCCTGGTATCCGCCCTGACGATTATTGTCACGGCTCCCCTGGTATCCGCCCTGGCGGTTATTGTCTCGGCTTCCCTGGAAGCTTCCCGAACGGTTACTGTCACGGCCTCCCTGGCCCTGGGAACGGTTGTTGTCACGGCTTGCCTGACCCTGGGGGCGGTTATTGTCACGGCCTCCCTGGGGGCGGCTGCTGTCACGGTTTTGTACATTGCCCTGAGCGCCTGAAGCCGGACGGCCGCTGTCCCGGCTGGAGGGCTGACTCTGAGCCCCCTGATTCTGGGAACGGCCGGCTCCCAAAGACGCGGAAGCCTGGGACGGCTGGTTCTGTCCCTGGGTGTTCTGAACCCGGCTTGAGGGCAGCTGACCCTGACCGTTCTGGGAACGGGATGGCTGGCCCTGGGCATTGGCATTCTGGGGACGGGGCTGCTGACTCTGGAAAGTCTGCGGCCGAAGGCCCTGAACCGCCTGGCTCTGTCCCTGAGCGTTCTGGGGACGGGGCTGAGAACCATTCTGTCCCTGAGGACGGCCGCTTTGTCCCTGGCCCTGGGAACGGCCTCCCTGGCCCGGCCTCTGCCTCATGGTCTGGGCATTCTGAGGACGATATACTGCTGTAATCTTTTTCTTAGGCGCTTCCCCCTGAACCGGAGTACCGCCTGTCAAAGCCGGACCGGCCCCCGCCGGTGTGTCCGTCGAAGCCGCCGGGGAAGACTGCTGCCGCGGTGCCGGGGATACCGGGGCCGGAGACGGGGAATCCCCGGCTACCGCCTTCTTCACCACAGCGATGTGTTCATCACTGACATTAGACGAATGGGTCTTTTCTATATGATTTTTTCTCAATATCTCTATTACCTCTTTGCTGGTCTTTCCCAGCTCCTTCGCAAGCTCATTGACTCTCATACTTACTACCTCCGTTGATATTCATTTGTTTTACCATTTCCCTCGCGAATCCTTCATCCAGCACAGCCAGAGACGCTCGGATCTCTTTGCCCATGCGATGTCCTAATTCGTCTTTCTTTCCAAAAAAACAGATTGGAACCTGATAGTAAGTACACATGTTGGTAAATTTCTTTCTGGTGTTGTCTGAGGCGTCATCCGCCACTACCACCAGATAGGCTTTACCGCTCTTTACCGCCTTCTCTGTGGAGAATTCACCGCTGACGGTCTTCCTGGCCTTGGTGGCAAGTCCGATCAGGTTCAAGATCTTATTTCTATTGTCCGACAAGCTGTTCCATCTCCTTTTCCAGAGTTTCGTAGACCTGGGCCGGAACCTGCGTCTTAAAGGAGCGGTCCAGTCCCCGGGTCTTCACCGCCTTCCTCAGGCAGTCAGCGCTGGGGCAGATGTAAGCGCCCCGGCCATTTTTCCTTCCTGTGGCATCCAAAATAATTCCTTCGGATTCCGTCTTCAGGATACGGATCATCTCTTTTTTGCTCTTTGTCTCTCCACAGCCAATACATTGGCGAAGGGGTATCTTTTTTGTACTCACTAATGTCTCACTTCCATTCTAATCTTATTCCGGCATCTCGCCATCCTGGTAGTCGTTCTGATCGTCATCCTGGCCTGCTTCCTGGTATCCTTCCCCCAGGCCTTCCTGACCGTTATCCTCATAATCCTCCTGATAATCATCATAACTTTCCGGATAGGCCTCCTCATAAGTCTCATAGACCCCTTCCGTCTGACCTTCGATCCCCATCTCCTCAAACAGGCCCAACTCTCTGGCCTGGGTCTCGCTCTTTATATCGATCTTAAATCCTGTCAGCTTGGCGGCCAGCCTGGCATTCTGTCCTTCCTTTCCAATGGCCAGGGAAAGCTGGTAGTCTGGCACAATGACCTGGGCCTCCCTGGCCTCCTCATCCGCCACCACGCAGATGACCTTGGCCGGGCTAAGGGCATTCTCAATGAGATAGGCCGGGTTGTCGTCCCAGTTGATGATATCGATCTTCTCCCCACGCAGCTCGCTGACAATGGAGTTGACCCTGGCGCCGTTAAGCCCCACGCAGGCGCCTACTGGATCTACGTTTGGTTCATTGGACTTGACCGCGATCTTGGTTCTGGAGCCTGCCTCCCTGGCGATGGACTTGATCTCCACGGTGCCATCCTTCACCTCTGCCACCTCCAGCTCAAAAAGGCGCTTCACCAGATCCGGATGGGTTCTGGACACGGAAATCCTTGGGCCCTTTGGTGTGTCCTTCACCTCCAGGACATATACCTTGATCCTCTCTGTGGGCTGGAAGATCTCGCCCTTCACCTGCTCGGATTCATTTAAGATCGCGTCCGCCTTCCCCAGATTGATACTCACGTTCCTTCCCAGGTAGCGCTGCACCACTCCGGGGACAATGTCTTTCTCCTTGGCATACCAGTCTTTATAGAGGGATTTTCTCTCCTCCTCCCGGATCTTCTGGAGGATCACGTTCTTGGCATTCTGGGTGGCGATCCTTCCAAAGGACTTGGACTCAATGGGGAACTGAACGATATCTCCCACCTCATATCTGGGAGCGATCATCTTGGCTTCCGCCAGGCTCACCTGCATAAGTGGATCCTCCACCTCCTCCACAACTTCCTTCTCTGCCAGCACCGCGAAATCACAGGTCTCAGGATTGATGTTGACCCTGATGTTGTCCGCCTTGCCAAAATGGTTCTTGCAGGCAGTGATCAGAGAATTCTCAATGGCCTCCAGCATGGTATCCTTGCTGATATTCTTCTCCTTTTCCAGGATATCCAGTGCCTCTAACAGTTCTTTGTTCATTTCTTTATCCTCCAACTATCTTCTATATTAGAAATCGAATGCCAAACGGATCAGAGCGATCTCCTGCCGTTCAAATACCATCCTGCTTCCGCCCTCCAGTTCGATCGTGACCGTATTCTTGTCATACTCTGCCAGAATCCCCGTAAAATCCTTCTGTTTATCTCTGGCCCGGTACAGCTTCACGTCCACCTCTTTTCCCAGGCTCCTGGCGAAATCCTTCTCTTTCTTCAAAGGTCTTCCAAGCCCCGGGGAACTGATCTCCAGAATATAGCTGTCGTCTATAAAGTCCTCTTTGTCCAGCCAGTCGCTAAGGATCCGGCTGATCGTCTCACAGTCATCTATGGCGATCCCGCCTTCCTTGTCAATATAGGCCCTTAAGTACCAACTGCTCCCTTCCTTTACATATTCCACATCTACCAGTTCAAAATGACGCTCTTCCACCAGGGGCAGAAGAAACGCCTCCGTCTTGCTCTCATACCGCTCTCTCTTTGTCATCCCGCGTCACCCCTCTTTCTCCTTTTTATTACGACAATGAAAGAGTGGACTTGCGCCCACTCTTTATCAGTCAATGTATCATGTTATCGTATGTAGTATAGCACCTGGATATTACATTTGCAAGCATTTTTTTACAGATGTTTTGAATCCCGCAATCCCGCGGTTGACAGCCGCGGCCTCTGCCTATTACAATAGAAAGAACACCTGACATCCAAAGACTGATTCAGACACAGAAAGGAAATGAACATGAAAATCACCATCATCGACGGCCAGGGCGGCAGAATGGGCCGGGCTGTTATTGAACAGTTAAAGAAAAATCATCCGACCCTTGAGCTGTACGCCATTGGCACCAACTCCATCGCCACCGCTGCCATGCTGAAAGCCGGGGCAGACCATGGGGCTACGGGGGAGAATCCCTGCGTCGTCAACGCCCGTGACTCTGACATTATCATCGGCCCCATGGGCATTGTCTTTGCCGATGCCCTTCTTGGGGAGATCACTCCCGCCATCGCCCACGCCATCGGTTCCAGCAAAGCCTACAAGATCCTGATCCCCGCGAACCGGTGCAACCACTACGTGGTAGGGTGCAAAGAGACTGGGCTGGGCGAATATATCCGCATGGTGTGCGAAAAAGTAGACTCCCTCCTAAACGGCGGAAATCTCTGCTGACTTAAAGATCCTGGCAAAATAGATAAGCTCCGCCACAGCGGTGATGGTCCAGGAAAATACATACAGAAGATACAGAGATTCGATGGTCCTGAAATACGCAAACACCGTCCATATCCACAAAAGCCGGAACACCGTTGAGCCGGCGGTGACGATAAACATGGGGACAATGGTCTTTCCAAGCCCCCTGGAAGCCGCGATGGTACAGTCCATGAAAGCGCTGACGCAGTAAGACAGGGCCATGACCGTAAGGCGTTTGATCCCCGCGTCCACCACAGCCTGGTCGCTGGTAAACAGGGACAAAAACGGATAGCGCAGCACATAGATCCCAAGCCCCAGAAAAAGTCCCAGCAAAAAGGAGTACAGCAGGCAGATATAGAAACTTTTCAAGATCCTGTCCCGCTTTCCCGCCCCGAGATTCTGGGCGATAAAACTGGTGCACGCTGTATAAAGAGCAGCCATCATGTCATATACCAGCGGGTCTGTGTTGGCGGCGGCGGAATTTCCCTCCACCATCACATGATCAAAAGAGTTTACGCTGGCCTGGACAAATAAATTGGCCACCGCGAACAGGGCGTACTGGATAGCCGAGGGAATCCCGATCCTTAAGATCCGCCGCAGCTTATCCCTGTCCACCCTCAGGCAGTCAAGCCTCAGGCCAAAGGCTTCCCGGCTGACAAAGAGAAGCCTTATAACCAGCCCGGCTGATATATACTGGGAGATAATGCTGGCAATGGCCACTCCCGCCACACCCATTTTGCAGGCAATGACAAAAAACAGGTTCAATATCACATTGACCACACCGGCAAAGGTCAGATAATACAGGGGCCTTCTGGTATCCCCCGCGGCGCTGAGAACCGCGTTGCCCAGATTGAACATGGCCAGGGCCGGGGTTCCCAGAAGATACAGCCGGAGATAACAGATGGCCCCTCCGATCAGCTCATCCTTGGTGCCCATGACAGTCAGGATCACCCCCGCCAGCCCCATCCCCACAACCATGATGAGGAGGCCGGAAAACCCCATCAAAACAGCGGCTGTGTGCACGGTCTTTTTTATCTCCTCATGGTTCCTGGCTCCTATATACAGGGCTGTCAGGGCGCTGACCCCGCTTGCCAGCCCCAGCAAAAGGCCTGTGGACAGGGTGACCAGGATGCTGGTGGAGCCCACTGCCCCTAAGGCGATGGGACCAGCAAACTTTCCCACCACCGCCACATCGGATATATTAAAGACCACCTGAAGAATATTGGAAAACATCAGCGGCACACTGAAAACCATGATTTTTTTCCACAGGGAACCATCGCACATGTCCATCTCATAACTTTTCATCTCAATCTTATGGTAACTGACCGTCCCGCCTCACCGGCAGTGTCTGTCAGACTTTCTCCTTCTTTATAAAATACAGCCTACTCAGTATAGCACAGTTATGGAAATTGTAAAGACTTAAGCTTTATAAAAAACGCTTCTCCGCCGCCGCTATGGCCTGGTAAAGAACCGTGGACAGGATGCACAGGATGACGATAGACATTACCAGCATATCCATCTTAAAGAGGTGTGAGGACGAAATGACAGGATCAGGTATCCTTCTTCCTGCCCCCCGATCAGCACCTTTTTCCCGCAAAAGGCAAACCCATATTCGCGTATCCTCTCTTATCTACAGTATAACGAATTCTCCCACAAAATACAAACCAAAAATCAGAGCCAGCGGATTTCTACAATCCGCCGGCTCTGATGCTCTCCTCCTTATGCGGAAGTTCTCTCAAAACCTCCCACACGCCATGGCCTCCTCTGCCATTAAACCGAATATATCCTCCCTTCACCAGTTCCTTCACCCGGTTGCGGGTCATGTAGACCGACCGCCCCATCTCCCCGGCCAATTTTCTGGTCGTCATACCTGGCTCCCTCTTTATCAGCTCCACGATCTTCCTTCGGTCCAGATATCTTCCTCTCGCGGTTTCCGGCGCGAATGGATAATCCTCCCATATGGCAAAATCCCCTGACACCCGTTCCCCGGCCAGACCGTTTTCCTTTATTTTCACCGGATCAAAGCAGATCTCCAGTTTCCATTCATGTACCCGGATCTCCCTGACATCCTCAAGCATCCGGGCCGCTGCCGCCTTTTCCATGCCGCCGTTTTCCAGTCTGTCCCTGATTTTTTGCATCCTCTGCTCCAGATTCTGGATCTCTCCCCCCCTCTGTTTCAGTCCGTCCTCCTTATTCTTCAGTTCCATAATGGCTTTTTCCAACTCATGGTCCTTTTTTTGGTAGTCCTTCTCTGATATGACCCCTTCCAAAAACTTTGTCAGCAAAAGAGCTTTCTGGCCTGCCAGCCTTTTTTCCTCTCCTTTTATCCTCTCCCTTTCCCGCTTCATGGGCATCTCACCGAGAGATTTTCTCAGAAGCTCCATCCCATGGTTCAAAAGATGGTCTCTTTCCCGCTGTCCGAACCCATAGTACCGCGTACTTACCTTTTCCAGGATATCATAGATGGTTGTTTCCTCCACATGGACGCTGTCACACCCTTCTGGTCCTTTTCTTCCCCTTTCTAAATAATTGCCGCACTTCCATTCAATTACCACCCGTTCCCTGTCCCCCTGCCCCCGCCTCCGGGTCCGGTAAAAGGGTTTCCCACACTGGCCGCAGACAAGCTTTCCTGACAGCTGGTATATTCCCTGAGCGCTTCCCCTTTTATAATTTCCCCGGCAAAAACCCGAGGCCCTGTCTGTCATGGCCTGGTTCGCCTGGTCCCACAGCCTGGGCTCCACAATAGCCGGCACCGTCCCTTGCCCGTAAATCCATTGATCCTCCCGGATTTTTACGGTCTTTTTTGTCTCAAAATCAAAATGGATCCGGTTCATAATCATCACCCCCTTGTACAGGGGATTGCGGATGATCCTTCCCACCGCGGTTGCTGTCAGGGTATTTCCCGTCCTCTTCACATATCCCTGGCTTAAAAAAATGTTGGCAATGGAGCGGCTGCCGTATCCGGCCGCGCTGTACTCATAGATTTTTCGGATGATCTGGGCCTCCTCCTCCACTACCCGCAGAGAGCCGTCAGGCAGTTTGGAAAAGCCAAATGTCCTGGAATTCAGCATTGCCTTTCCACCGCTCTTTTGGCGGCGGCGGTGGGCATGATTGATCTTCTTGCTCAGCTCCCTGCTGTATTCCTCTGCAAGTATGGCTTTGATCCCGGTGATCAGAGCGTCGTCCGCTGTGTAAAATTTCCGCTCTATGTACATAAACAGGCGCTTCCCCCGCTTTAACATTCTGTCCAGAAACAGATACCAGTCCTTCACATTCCGCATAAGCCGGTCCTGGCTCTTTATGACGATAATGTCAAATTTATCTGTCAGCAGGTCTTCAAAAAGCCGGTTATATTCTGCCCGTCCCTTTGTGGTGGTTCCGCTTTTCAGCTCCACATACTTATCCGCCAGGAACCACCCCTGTTCCCTTACGCACGCCTCGCTCTCCAAAACCTGATTGCGCAGAGCGTCCGCCTGGCTTTCTTCTTCCGTACTGCACCGGCAGTACACCACTGCCCGGGGCAGAGCCAATTATGTCTCCTCCTCCAGAAGAGCCAGAAAGCGCAGCTGCTCCTCCGGATCTATCAGCTTCTCGCTGACCAACAGCCTGGCCGCCTGACCAAGGATAGGTTTTTCATTTTGGAAAACTCCCATGTAACTGTCCTCCTTTTTCCGCTGACAATCATCGCGGGCCATATTCTGCTCCTGTTTTTTATATGAATATGGCCAATAGCTTGGACATTTGCCAGGAATTTCTCCTCGTCAGACATGAACCCGCTTCTCCCACCCGCTGAACCGGTAATAGATCATAAACAGCGCGGAACACATGATCCAGCCAGCGGGATAACCGAAACCCACCACATAAATATTATTCACAATATGAGTGGCCACAAACAGGTAGATCTGACGAAATACCACAAAGGAGAAGATCATAATAAACATAGGGGCCTTCGCGTCTCCCACGCCTCTCAAAGCTCCTGACAGCACCTGGTTAAAGCAGCAGCAGGTAATAAAAAGCAGACAGAACCGGGCAAAGAATACGCCGTAGTAGATCACGGAAGGGTCCTGGCTGAACATGTGCATGGCGGCATCCGCGAAGATCCACAGGGGAATAACCCCGCAGATGGTAATGACAATGGCCATCCCAAGCCCTGTGTATGTACCTTTTTTCGCCCGCTCCGTATCCCCCGCGCCCGTATTCTGTCCCACAAAGGTGGTCACCGCCATACCCATGCTCTGCATGGGCAGAAACACAAACTGGTCAATCTTTGTGTAACAGCTCCAGCCCGCCATGCAGCCTGCCCCAAAGCTGTTGATATAAGACTGGACCACCACATTGGAAAAGCAGGTGATGGCGGACTGAATGCCCGTAGGCAGCCCCACCGCCAGAATCTGATTCAGAATCCTGCGGTTCAGCTTCATATCCTTCAGGGTAAAACGGTAAATGTCCCCGGTTCTCATAAGATACGCCAGGATCAGGGCAGCTGATACAAACTGGGAAATAACAGTGGCGTAGGCAACGCCCGCTATTCCCAGCCCAAAGGCAATGACAAACACCAGATCCAGCACAATATTCATAAGGCTGGACAGACACAGAAACATCAAAGGGCGCTTGGTGTCTCCCACGGCCCGCAGGATACCGCTTCCCATATTGTAGACCAGAAGACCGGAGATCCCGGAAAAATAGATCCGCAGATACACCGCGGCGGACTCCATCACATCATCCGGCGTGGACATGAGACGAAGCATAAAAGGAACCATGGTAACGCCGATGATGGTGAACAGCACGCTGAAAAACAGCGTCACCGCCATGGTGGTCTCCACGGCCTGGTGCACATTTTCCTTGTCGTGGGCTCCGAAATAATGGCTGATCACCACACCCGCTCCGATGGACACGCCGTTGAAAAACAGCACCAGCATGTTGATGATGCTGGCCACGGACCCCACAGCCGCGAGAGCCTCCTTTCCCACAAAGTTGCCCACTACCAGAACATCCACGGTGTTGTAGAGCTGCTGGAACAGGTTTCCTAAAAGCAGAGGAACCGCGAACAGTATCAGAAGTTTCATAATGGACCCCTGGGTCATATCCATGGCTGTGGTTTTCTTTGTCGGTGTGACGATGTGTGTGTGATTCATAATTATTTTACCCTTCTTTCAATCTTTAGCCAGTCTGCCGTCTTTAAATCCGATACCATCTTAACACGGAAATCTCCCATTATCAAGCCAGCAGGCAAGTTTTCCGTTACCGCCCACGGATGCCAGTTACTGTTCACACGCGTTCACAGCAACTGGCAAAAATCCATGAAAATCGCCTGCGGCGATGGGATTTTTGCTCTCTGGCCCAGTTTATCACACGGTCAGTGCGGCAAGCGCATAGACCTACCTGAACAGTAACGGATGCCCGCAAACGGGGCGGCATATGGTTTCCTGTCAGTCTGTACTCACAGCTAAATACCTGAGACGCGTAGATGATCAGATATCCCAGCCCCGCCTTGGCTGACAGAAACTCCCCGATGATCACCCCCACCAGGCACAATCCCACATTCACTTTCATGTTGCTGATGATCAGGGGCACTGACGAGGGGATCAGCACCTTTGTGAGAACATCTCTCTTTGTCCCTCCCAGGGACTGTATGAGCCTGATCTTATCCTGGTCGGTCTGCATGAATCCCGTGTGCAGTGTCAGGATGGACCCAAACACTGCCACCGACACCGCCGCAACGATGATGGTCCTCATATTGTTGCCCAGCCACACAATCAGCAGGGGAGCCAGGGCGGATTTTGGCAGGCTGTTTAACATCACCAGGTAGGGCTCCAGAACTTCAGAAAGACTTCTGCTGGCCCACAGAGCCACGGCCGCGGCCACGCCGATGACCACCACAAGAAAAAAGCTTACCAGGGTTTCCAGAAGCGTCACCCCGATGTGAAGGAAAATACTTCCATCCCCTGCCATTTTCCCGAAACATTTCCAGATCCGGGTGGGAGAACTGAAAATAAAGGAATCAATGATGCCCAGTTCCGCGCACAATTCCCACACTGCCAGCAAAAGCACCAGGAGCATTACCCGGCATATCTGAACCTGGCTTTTGTGCAGTTTCTCTTTGAAGACAAATTCCTTTTGAGACATTGAAGGCTCATTCATGATCTCTCAGCTCCTTCCACAGTTGATTAAAATAAGCAGAGAATTCCGGGGCGTTCCTCCTTGTGAGAGGCCTGTCGTACTCTGGTTCAAATGCCACGGGGATTATATCTTTTACTCTCCCCGGCCTGCTGCTCAAAATCAGAATCCGGTCCGCCACAGAGATGGCCTCTGACAGGTCATGGGTGATCAGCACTGCTGTCTTCTTCTGTGTACGGATAATTGTGCTGATATCGTCGCACACTTCCAGTCTTGTCTGATAATCCAGCGCGGAAAAAGGTTCATCCAAAAGAAGGATATCCGGTTTGAGGGCCAGGGTGCGGATCAGGGCCGCCCTCTGCCGCATTCCGCCGGAGAGCTGCCCCGGCCTGGCAGCCTTGAACTGGGACAGGCCATAGGTGTCCAGCATATGGATCAGCTCCTTTTCCGCCTTCTCATCAAGACGGTTCTGGATCTCCAGCCCTAAAGAGATATTGGAAAAAATGGTCCGCCACTCAAGCAAATGGTCTCTCTGGAGCATATACCCCATGGCCGCGCGGCTGGGCTCTCCAGGCGCGCCGTCAATAAGGATACTGCCGCTCTCAGGCTCCATCAGACCGCACAGAAGAGACAGAAGGGTCGATTTTCCGCACCCTGACGGCCCCACGATGACAAAGAATTCCCCGTCTTTTACATCAAATGATATATCCAAAAGGGCCTGCGTCTCCCCTTCCATGGTATGATAGGAATAACACAGGCCCTTTACTTCCAATTTTGTTTTCATATAATGCCTCCTCTCACATACTTTATGGTATGCGGGGGAAAAAAATAAGTGTAGGAAACGCAAACAGGCGGGGCATATATCTCTATATACCCCGCCCTGTGGAAAGCAAATATTAAATTACTGAATCCATGCTCCGTTCGCGTCTACCTGATAGCCGTCAGGAGTTGTCTCGGATACATACATAGAACCAAACGGTCTTGCCGCCGCGTTGGTGTATACCCATGCGCCCTTTTCAGCGTCATAGCTGTATGTAGGCTCAGTTGCTGTCGGAGACAGATAATATGACTTGCCGTTCACCTCAACCCAGCCGGTTGCCATCGCGCCTGACCCGCTTAAGTAATACCACTTGCCATCCGCACTGTCAAAATACCAGCCTGTCTTCATATCGCAGTTAGTGGAATCAAGATAGTACCACTGACCATTGATCAGCTGCCAGCCTGTCACGGCATAGCCCTTCTCGTTGAAGTAATACCACTTGCCGTTGATTGTCTCCCACTTGTTAGTGGCATAACCGCCGTTGGTGTACTGGAACCACCATCCATTGGCATCCTGCTGCCAGCTTCCGCTTGTGGAAGTGCTTCTGGAAGAACCGGATCCGGAACCGCCGCCGCTGCTGCTTCCGCCGCCAGATGGCCGGTTCGGTCTTCTGGTGCTGTAATCCAGACCAAAGTTCATCTCATAGTAATTGCCTTTGCTGTCTCTGTAAGCGTAAGCCTTGCCATTCTCATCTTTCATGGACTCTGGCATGTACTCATCCTTCAGATATCCGGGAACATCGTTGGGGGAGATACATACGCCGTCAGCGTTAACCGCAATTACAGAATCATCCTTTGGAAGGGTGATAGGCATCTTGCCGGTAGGCTCGTAATTGCCCACGATAACATCCATAGTAGCCTCGGTGTAGGTGTCAAATCCAGCCAGAAGAGCATCTGAATAAGGCTCTACATTGCCTAACATCCATGCCAGTGTGAAGTTCACATTGGTGATAACCTTGCCGCCGTTGCCTCTTACGGTTGAGGAGATCTTGGCGATCTTGTCGGCTCTCTCAAGAGTAGTCTCTTTATAAGTAGTTTCCAATGGACGATTATCAGCATCTACATTATGAACTTCCTTGTCCTCACAAATATCAAGTTCCAGGAAACCTGGAGTTGCCGAGAAATAAGCACCGGAAGTCGGGTTTACAAACAGAAGAGCGTAATCTGCTTCCGCGTAATTGTTGGTCAAAGTCAGACCATACTTGCCTGCCAGTTCTTCTCTCAGGCCAGGAGTGACATTGTCAGCGCCAGACTGAGCAAAATACTCAACATATACTTTCTTTCCATCCAGCTTCTCAGCTGTCAGAGGAAGAACATTGTCATTCTTCAGCAGGACAACGGATTTCTGATGTGCCTCATAAGCGGCATCCCAGTTCTCCTTGGTATCAACCACTGCCTTAGCGTTGTCAGGATCCCTGTATGGGTTCTCAAACAGACCAAGGTCAAACATTTCTTTCAGAAGACGCTCGTTTGCGCGATTCAGAGCCGCATCCGTAAGGGTTACCTGCTCTTTGGAGAAACCTTCAGGAAGCTCGTTCTCAGGATCATCATAATAGCTGTTAGTGGCTCTGTCATAAGCTTCCTTGATGGACCATACATCATTAGTGTCGCTGATGATATCCGTTCCCGCGTTGATCGCGTATCCTGCCTTCTCAGGAACATCCAGCATCTTTACACCCCAGTCCATGTTGCCGATGATACCGCTGTCGCTGTTCACATAACCCTTATGTCCCATCTGATCTCTCAGAAGATCCTGGATAAAGAATTTGTTGAACGCGAATCCTACTGCCTGCCAGGAAATCTCGTTTCCGTTTATGTCATACTGCTTGTCACTCTTTACTTCATTTGGCTTAGCATAATACGGCATAATAGAAGATACGTTATTATCAATAGCTGCCTGGAAACCTGGCAGATGATATTTTCTCAAACTGTCCTCAGTCTGATATACATTCCACTGGCCTGCCGCATAGTGAGGATCAAATCCGTTCTCTCTCGCGCCGCCGCCTGGGAAGTGTTTCATGGTCAGAGCCACGCCGTTAGGCTGTACACCCTCAGAGCTGCCCTGGAAACCTACTACAAGTCTTGCCGCGATGTCAGCGATCAGTTCTGGATCCTCACCAAAGGTTCCGTATGTACGCTGCCATCTTGGATCTGTCATGGTATCTACCATGTACATATAACCCTTCTTGAGACCGCTGGCATCCCACTCGCTTCTAGCGATATCCGCGAAGTTGCTGATGAGGGAAGCGTCTCCACCCTTGGCGATGTCGCCCTTGACCGCTGCCGCGAGTCCTAAGGTTCCCGGCCATGTGGAGAACACGCCGGAGGCATCGTTCATACCAAAGGTCATCTGGCCGTTTTCATTTCTGGAGTTGGAGTCTACCAGTACCGGGATACCCAGTTCTGTTTCCTCCGCTACCAGGTTCATCTGATTGATCCATGCCGCCAGTTCTTCCGGCTCAGGATTCTGTCTCAGAATGAAATGTCTCATGCGCAGTTTCTTGATGGTGTCAGTGGTTCCATAAGTACCTTTACCCTGTCCACCAAATACGTTCTCAACATTTGAAGAGCTTACGCTCATGGCCTCATCAAGAAGACCAGTAGCGTCTACCTTTGACTTGTCCTTCTGATTAATACCCATGCCTCTGGAGTTGATGACCATCATACCGATCTTGTCTTCAACCGTCATCTTGCTTACCAGGTCTTTCGCTCTCTCTTCAGAAGAAAGTCTCCAGTCCTCATACTTATCCAACTGACCATTCTTGTTGGAATCCTTGAAGCGCTTGCCTTCAACTTCGATGATATTCTCCGGTCTCGCGCCGATGGTTGGCTCGCCCGCGCCATTGGCCTCTACCTTGAACTCTGTGTTAAGAGGATCATTATAATCATCCTCAAAACTTAAGCCAAAATCACGTTCATAATAATTGCCGACAGCATCTTTGTAAGCATAGGCCTTACCATTGGAATCTTTCAGGGAATCCGGCATATACTTATCTTTGTCATATCCTGGAACATCGTTAGGGGAAACACATACACCGTCTTTATTAACCGCGATTACCGCGTCATTCTTTGGAAGAGTGATCGGCATCCTACCGGTCGGTTTATAATTGCCTACAATTACATCCAGAGTCGCTCTTGGGAAGGTAGAAAATCCTGCCAAAAGAGCATCCGCATAAGGCTCTACATTACCTAACTGCCATGCCATAGTAAAGTTTACATTAGTGATAACCTTACCGCCATTAGCCCTTACTGCCGCGGAAATCTCGGCAATCTTACCAACATCTTTAAGAGTGGTCTCCTTATAAGTCGTTTCCATTGGACGGTTCTCAGCATCTACATGGTGAACTTCTTTATCCTCACAGATATCAAGCTCAAGGAAGCCTGGAGTTGCTGAGGAATAATTACCAGAAGACGGAGTTACAAACAACAACGCATAATCCGCCTCTTCATAATTCTCTGTCAATTCCATTCCAAACGAGTCTCTTACCTGCTGTCTCAATGCTTCCGTGCTTTCTTCACCACCAGATTTTGTAAAAGCCTCCGCATATACTTTCTTGCCTTCCAGCTTTTCATCTGTCAGAGGAAGTACATTATCAACGTTCTTCAGCATAACAACGGATTTCTGGTGCGCCTCATAAGCTTTATCCCAGTTGTCCTGATTCTCAACTACTTCCTTGGCATTTTCCGGATCCCTATATGGGTTCTCAAACAAACCAAGAGCGAACATTTCTTTCAGAAGACGTACATTGGATCTTTCCAAAGTTTCTCTGGTCAGAGTTACTTGCTCACTGGTAAATCCATAAGCTGGCGTATTCTTCAAATCTTTATAATAATCGGATTTGCTGCCTTCCGCGCCTCTCTCATACGCTTCTTTAATGGACCATACATCGTTAGTATCACTTATGATATCAGTTCCCGCGTTAATCGCGTATGCCGCCTTTTCAGGAACATCCAGCTTATCTACACCCCAGTCCATCCTACCGATGATACCACTATCGCTGTTTACATAACCAGTATGTCCCATCTGATCTCTCAAAAGACTCTGAATAAAGTATCTGTTAAACGCAAACCCTACCGCCTGCATTGGAATCTCTTGTCCCAGCGCGTTAGTCTGAACACTGCTCTTTAATTCAGATGGTTTTGCGTAATATGGCATAATGGAAGATACTTTGTTATCAATCGCTGCCTGGAATCCCGGCAGATGATATGTCTTTAAGCTATCCTTAGTCTGATAGATATTCCACTGGCCTGCCTTGTAGTGAGGGTCAAATCCATTCTCTCTCGCGCCACCGCCCGGGAAATGCTTCATGGTCAGAGCTACGCCATTAGATTGGACACCGTCTGAACCACCCTGGAAGCCTTTTACCAGTTCTGCCGCGATTTCAGCGATCAGTTCCGGATCCTCACCAAAGGTTCCATATGTACGCTGCCATCTTGGATCTGTCATGGTGTCTACCATGTACATATAACCCTTTTTAAGGCCGCTGGCATCCCACTCTTCTCTTGCGATATTCGCGAACTCAGTAATCAACTCAACATTTTCGTCACCTCTGACCGCTGCCGCAAGACCTAATGTTCCCGGCCATGTGGAGAATACACCTACAGCATCATTCATGCCAAAGATCATCTCGCCGTTTTCATTTCTTGAGTTAGAATCCACCAATACCGGAATGCCCAGTTCTGTCTTCTCTGCCACAATATTCATCTGGTTAATCCACGCCGCCAAAACATCAGGATCAGGATTCGCCCTCAGAATAAAATGTCTCAGGCCAAGCTTTGTAATAGTATCTGTGGTGCCATAAGTATTGGTCGCCTGTCCACCAAAGATCTGCTCAACATCTGAAATCTGAATCTTCTCATTTTCATCCAAAAGACCTGTCTCGTCTGTCTTGCCTGTTCCGTTACTTGGATTCCTTGAATTGATTACCATCATACCAACCAAGTCATCTATAGTCATCTTGCTGACTAAGTCTTTTGCTCTCTCCTCATCTTCCAGGGTCCAGTTCTCATAGTCGTCCAACTTACCATTTCTATTGGAATCTTTGAAGTAAAGGTATTCTAAGTCTTCATCCTCCACTTCCGCTGTTCTGGCTCTGCCTACAGCCTCAGTAGTATCTACTACCTGCCACTTCCCTTCCGCATCCTTATAACCTCGGAGTTTAAGAATTGGCTTTGAGTTAGCAATAACGGTAGGAGTCTCATCCCCTCCAGGGTTCTTCACAGTCTCAAACTTCTGAGCACTATCTCCATTCCCCCATGTCACATTGCTGGGTGTCGCATTACTGGGAGTCGCATTCTCTTCATCTCCCTCTGCGGCAAAACTGTCCAACACCTTCCATGTCCCATTCCCAGCAGGAAGAGCGCCAGGTACGGTCATGGAAACAGTTAAAGCGATTGCCATTGCGCTTTTAATGCGTTTTTTATACATCTTTTACTATCTTCTCCCTTCTTGATTTTATATAACATCATGGGCGAAGGGCACGTTTTCACAACCTCCTTTCCGAAATTCAGCATATCCTCCAAAGCCTTTTGCGTTACATGCCTTCTTGCAAAGCAAAGCGACATATTTTGTAGTGCAAAGTCATTGGAACACATGCAAACATGCCACAGCGCCTAGCTATACCAAATTTCTTAATATTTCTTTAATTATTATATTACATTAGTTGTAAATTTTATACAGCATATTTTTGTTTTTCCTAGCATTATTTTGTCTTTTTGCCATATTTTATCCAATATGTATCTGTTTTTTCAAAAAAATAGGTTCCTATGCCCTGATATTAGTCATTTAATACATGATTTACAGGCGGCATCCGTCTTAAGTACTTGTCAAAATATAATAAAAAATTCCTCTTGCCATCTGGTTTTCAAAACTATATAATAAAGCCATGAGGTGAAAACATGAGATTAAATGAAGAACTGCTTCGCGAGATCCTCTCCTGGCTGGATGGGCTGGACTATGTTAAGCCGGAACAGATCCCCGACATTCCCCTTTATATGGATCAGCTGACCACATTTATGGACGAGCGGCTGGAGAAGTCCAAGCGCTACCCGGAAGACAAGGTGCTCACCAAGACCATGATCAACAATTATGCCAAGAACAACCTTCTTCCCCCCCCGGTCAAAAAGAAGTACACCAAGGAGCACACCCTGCTGCTGATCTTTATCTACTATTTTAAAAATATGCTGTCATTCCACGACATTGAGGCCCTCTTTGCCCCTGTGACGGAGGAACATTTTTCCGCGGGCCGGGGAGGCTCTTCGGATGCCCCGGCCGCGGACTCCCGGTCCCTGGAGGACATTTATCAGGAGATCTTTTCCCTGGAGAAGGAACAGATGAAGCGTCTCAAGGAAGATATCCTGAAAAAATTCCGCACTTCCATGAAAACATTTTCTATGTATGACGACCAGGAGGCGGGGCAGGACAGTCAAGGGGCCCAGAAGAAAAGTGACCAGGAATACTTACAGTTGTTTTCCTTTATCTGCTCCCTTGGATTTGATGTGTATCTGAAAAAGCAGATCATGGAATTTTTGATCGACCAGATTCGAAAAGAATATCCGCCTGGCGGCAAAAAAAAGAAATAGCCCTCTAAGCTATTTCTTTTTTGCTTTGCCCATATTCTATTCTTCTTCCCCTGATTCCTCTTTCAGACGGGCAAATACCATGTCATACCCGTCATTGCCGTAGTTCAGAGAGCGGTTCACCCGGCTGATGGTGGCGGTGGAGGCCCCTGTCTTCTCCGCGATCTCCAAATATGTCTTCTTATCCCGAAGCATCCTGGCTACCTCGTAGCGCTGGGAAAGCGACAGCAGCTCATTGACCGTGCAGACATCCTCAAAAAACGCATAGCACTCCTCCGGACTCTCCAGAGTCAGAACCGCCTCAAACAGATGGTCAACTGCCTCGGTTTTAATTTTTTTGTTCATTTCCTGGTCCCCTTTTCAGAATTTCTCCTTATGGGTATATTTTAGCACAGTAAAATTTTAAAGTCCACCCCTACAGCATAAATTTCTCCACCACATGGGCCACACCGTCGTCGTTGTTGGACAAAGTGATGTAATCCGCGGCCTGGCGGGCCGGAAGCACCCCGTTTTCCATGGCAACGCCCAGCCCCGCGAAGCGGATCATGGTCAGATCATTATACCCGTCCCCGCAGGCGATCATCTCCTCCCTCTTATAACCTGTAACCTCCAGAAAACGCTCCAGGGATTTTGCCTTGTCGATCCCTTTTGGCAGAACCTCCAGATAGTAGGGGTCTGAGCGGTAGACGCCAAAATCCCGGCCCATGGCCGCCTTCACCTTTGGTTCTATGGTGACCAGATAATCTCCATCATCGGTAAGGATAAACTTGGGCACCGCGAATGACACATACTCTTTCATCTTCTCGAAATCATGGATCTCCTTCACCTCCATGTGGCACACCCTGGACTCCAGGGCAATGTACTGGTAGGCGGCATTGCTGGCAATGATCTTGTCGCCCTCATAGGTCATGATATCCACCCGGTGCTCCTGGGCAAGTCCTATAACCTTTTTGTTGATCTCCGCGGGAAGCTGGCTGGAAAACACCGTCTCCCCTGTCTGGCAGTTGACGATCATGCCTCCGTTGAAAGATAAAATATATCCTCCATGGCGTTCCAGCTCAAGTTCCCTTGCCAGGGGCATCACCCCATGGGTGGGCCTCCCCGATGCCAGCACCACAATCTTTCCCATGTCCTGAATCTTCATCAGGGCCTCCCTGGTCCTGGGTGTGATGATCTTGTCCCGGTTCGTCAGTGTGCCGTCCAAATCCAGTACGATAATCTTATAGTCCATTTCCGTACTCCCCTCCATCAATCTCGCGTTTTGCTCTCCTAAGTCTATCATATTGTCCTCAATTTATAAAGACCTTTCGTTGGAAAAGACAGGCAGAGCGATGGACAGATGTTACTGATCAGTCATGGGCCAATACCGTTATGGAAGCAAAGCATATGTCCCCTCGACACTCCGTTTCGGTCGGTTCTAAACAAGCGCCACTGGTGCTTAGAACCGCCGCAGGCGATTTTCATGGATTTTTGTCAGTCGCCGAGGACGGGGGGAACCGTAATTGACAGATCCGGAAATATGCCCACTTTGATCTTGTCCCCAAATCCATAGCTCTCCACCTGATTCCTCCCAAGGTCATACACCTGGATCACATCTCTCTCTGTGTCCAGAATCCAGTATTCCCTTACTCCCCCGTGCTGGTATTTATTCAATTTCAACAGATAGTCCCGGCTCCGGGTACTGGGGGATACGATCTCCATCACCAAATCAGGGGCTCCATGACAGCCTTTTTCATCGGTCTTGTCCCTGTCACACACCACCATCAGGTCTGGTTCCAGATACGTTGAGTTATCTTCATTCAGATAGAGCGCGAAAGGCGCTATATACACCTGGCATTTCCCTTTATGGTTTCTGATATAGGATTCGATCTCCACGGTTAAAAATATCAGAAGTCTCTGATGAGTCCTGGAAGGGGCGGCCATATAGTAGATCCGCCCATCAATCAATTCCACCCGCTCATCCTCCGGAAGAGCCTCAATGTCTTCCACTGTAAAAAGCTGTTCCTGTGCTGACGTCATACGATTTAATCTTATTACCTCTTCCTCTCCCATATATGCAGACATAAACGGTCCTCCTGATCTTTGGCCTGGCTCCAGTCCGGCCGCTGTCCTCAGTATACCGCAAATCTTACATACATGTCTATTTTGTTTTCTTATCAATAGGATTTTCGGATGTTTCAGCTATGCCTGGACTGTGGTTTTATACACAGATGATGTGGTTTTGATCTGCCTGATAGAAATTCTCCGAAAGATTTGACAATTTCTTAAAGTATATACCCTGGCCGGAAATTTGTCAATCCAGAGATTTAAAAAATCCGGCACCTGAACACCGCCAGATGCCGAACCTGTTTTTGAAAATTTTTACTTGTGGGTATATCCAAAGAAGAAGTATCCAAGTGGTGTATAGTACATACCCTGGATGCTGTCATCCATCATGTACTTCTGAGTGTAGAAGTAAATGGGGGCGTGTACATTGTCCTGTCCCATAAGGATATCTTCTGCCTTGTGGAACGCCTCCATACGCTCCTCGGGAACAGAGGTAGCCTTTGCCGCGTCGATGAGCGCGTCGTATTCCGGATTGGAGTACTGAGCGTCGTTGTTGCCGCCGTCGGTGTACCACATATCCAGGAAGGAGCAGGGATCATTGTAGTCAGCGATCCAGCCATTGCGGGCGATCTGGTAATCACCGTCTTTACGTGTCTGCAGGAATACGTTCCAGTCCTGGTTGTTCAGGGTTACGTTGACACCCAGAACCGTCTGCCACATATTCTGCAGGGCCTCGCCGACAGCCTTGTGTTCATCGTTGGTGTTGTACAGATACTCTACAGTGGGGAATCCCTCGCCGCCGGGATATCCGGCCTCTGCCAGAAGCTGCCTCGCCTCCTCACAGTTCGCCTCATAATCCTCCGCCGCCACGCTGTAGTAGTCTTTGCCCCTGGTGCGGAAATCGTCACCGCCAGGGCCTTCCGCGTCGTAGACGCCGGCAGGAACAAAACCGCCGGCAGGCACCTGACCGGTCTGAGTTACATTCTCAACAATGTAGTTGCGGTCAATGGCCAGATTAAATGCCTTGCGGACCTTGGGATCAGAGAACACTTCGTCCTCCGTGTTAAAGCACACATAGTAGGTTCCGATATAGTCCACGATCTTCAGATCGCCGGAAACCAAATAATTGGCAACCTCGTCTACAGGAAGCTCCTCGATAAACTGAAGCTCACCGCTGTTGTAGGCAGCCAGAATGGCGTTGGCGTCATCTAACAGTGTAAAGCGGATGGTGGCTGGTCCAAGATTCTCGTAGTCGTAATATTCTGTATTTTTCTCTGTAAGGATGTAGGCATTGTGGGACCACTCTTTCATCTTGTACGGCCCGTTGCCGATGTAGGTAGCCGGGTCATAAGTCCACTCCTCGTTGCCCTCTACCACATCCTGGCGAACCGGGAAGGTGGATGGAAACGCGGCGATCTCCTCGAAATATGGGCAGTCGTAGGTGAGAACTACTTCCAGGGTCTTGTCGTCAACAGCTTTGACAGCCAGAGTATCCGGATCAGCGGTTCCGTCCGCCACCCCGGCATAGCCCTGAACCATATCAATCATGTAGCAGTAATCTGCCGCTGTCTCTGGGTTGGCCAGACGCTTCCAGCTGTACTCAAAGTCTTTGGCAGTCACTTCCTTGCCGTCAGACCACTTGATCCCGTCACGCATCTTAAAGGTATAGGTTACGGTGCCGTCATCATTGACCACCTTTTCCCAGGACTCTGCCTGGCCTGGAGCCAGGGTCGCGTTGCCCTGGCCGTCGTCAACCCACTTGATCAGGCCTTCGAAAACATGGTTGATGGTGATGGCACCGTCAACCGCGCTGTTTAAAGCCGGGTCAATGCTCTGAGGCTCAGAGGCCAGACACACCGCTATGTTAAACTCTCCCGTCTCTGTGTCAGAGGCCGCGACCGTAGTCTCTTCCGTGGAGGAAGTCTCCGCCTCTGTAGTATCCGAGGCAGCCGTGGTATCGGCAGTTCCGGCTGTGGTTGTGGGTTCTGTTGTACTTCCTCCGCCACAGGCTGCCAGGGACAGCGTCATGGCGGAAGCCAGAACCGCGGACAAAATCTTCTTTGTTTTTCTCATAATACATAACCTCCTTTTTGTTTTTGCCGCGCTCGCGCGGCCTGTATCAAAACGCCCGCACAGCAGGCAAAGATACCATCTTTATGAATCCAGCAGATGACAAGCCGCCCAATGGCCTGGCTCATGCTCTTTAAACTCCGGAGCCTCCTGGCTACACTTTTCTACGGCATAGGGACACCTGGTATGGAAACGGCAGCCCGCGGGCGGATTCATGGGACTGGGAATATCTCCCTCCAGCACGATCCTCTTCCTGGCCTTACTAAGTTTCGGATCCGGAACCGGCACCGCTGACAGAAGGGTCTGGGTATAGGGATGGATCGGGTGGCGGTTCAGTTCATAACTCTCCCCAAGTTCCACCAAAGATCCCAGATACATGACCCCGATCCTGTTGGAGATGTGTCTCACCACTGACAGGTCATGGGCAATAAACAGATAGGTAAGGCCCATCTCCTGCTGCATATCCTCCAGCATGTTCACTACCTGGGACTGGATGGACACATCAAGAGCCGATATAGGCTCGTCACACACAATAAATTCCGGCTTCACCGCCAGAGCCCTGGCGATGCCCACCCTCTGCTGTTGTCCCCCGGAAAATTCATGAGGGTACCGGTTCGCGTGCTCCGTGTTAAGCCCCACCTTGCCCAGCAGTTCTTTTATCATGTCAAGCCGGTCTGACTTGCTGGCCGCCAGCTTGTGGATATCAATAGCTTCCCCGATAATCTCCCCCACGGTCATGCGGGGGTCCAGGGAGGCGGAAGGATCCTGAAAGATGATCTGCATCTTCCTGCGGTAAGGCAGCATATTTTCCGAAACCGCCTTGCCGAGAGCCTTGCCGTCAGGCCCCAGGGGATTGTCGTAAAGCACTTTGCCGTCATAGACAATCTTACCGCCTGTTGGCTCGTAGAGCCTGAGAACAGTTCTTCCCAAAGTGGTCTTTCCGCACCCGGACTCTCCCACCAGCCCCAGAGTCTCTCCCTTTTTAATGAAGAAAGACACATCCTGGACAGCCTGGACTCCTGGCCCCTTAACCCCTTTTACAGAAAAATATTTTCGCAATTTTGTCACTTCAAGGAGTTTTTTCTCACTGCTTTCCATCCTGGTTTCCCTCCTTGTTTTGATCCTTTTTATCCATGCGCTCCAAAACCCGCAGCCAGCAGGCGGAGCGGTGTTTCTCGCCAATCTCCATGTATGGAGGCATTTTCTTCAGGCAGATCTTCATGCAGTGCTGGCACCGGGGAGCGAAAGGACAGCCTTCCGGCGGGTTCAGCATATCCACAGGAGTTCCTTCTATGGGAATCAGACGCTCATAATTCTCCGCGTCCACCCGGGGCATGGAGCGGAGAAGTCCCACGGTATATGGGTGAGACGGATTATAGAAAATATCATCCACTGGCCCCTGTTCCACGATCTTTCCCGCATACATCACCGACACCTTATCGCAGATGTCCGCCACCACGCCCAAGTTGTGGGTGATAAAGATAATGCCCATCTTGGTCTTCTTCTGCAGATCCTTCATAAGCTCCAGGATCTGGGCCTGAATCGTCACATCCAGGGCCGTGGTAGGCTCATCGGCAATGAGAAGCTGGGGATGGCAGATGAGCCCCATGGCGATCATGACACGCTGCCTCATGCCGCCTGAAAACTCATGAGGATATTGTCTCATCCGCTTTTCTACATTATTAATACCAACCATCTCCATCATCTCCATGGCCCGCTTTTCCGCGTCTGCCCTGGAGATGTTCTTGTCATGAGCCCTTAAGGCTTCCACCAGCTGGTTGCCCACAGTATATACTGGATTTAAGCAGGTCATAGGGTTCTGGAAGATCATGGCCACCTTATTTCCCCTGAACGCGGTCATCTCGTCCTTAGAAAAACTCAGCACATCCTGTCCCTCAAAGGTGATGGAACCGCCTATGACCTTGCCGGGAGACTGCAAAAGACCCATGATGGAGTAGGCCTCCTGGCTCTTTCCCGAACCGGACTCTCCCACCACTCCCATGACCTCGCCGTAATCCAGGTCATAAGATATGCCTCCCACTGCCTTTACTTCTCCTGCCGGGGTGAAGAAAGAGACCCGCAGATCTTTCACTTCCAACAGCTTCTGATTCTCTTTTGCCTCTGCCATAACAGGTCCCCTCCTCTCTATTTTTTAAGCTTCGGATCCAGGGCATCCCTCAGCCCGTCTCCAAACAGGTTAAACGCCAGAATCATAACACTCAGCACCACAGCCGGAACGATCAGCCGGTAAGTGTAGGTGTACATGCCGCTGAGAGCGTCTGTGGCCATGGAGCCCAGGCTCGGCAGGGGAGCGGAAACTCCCACGCCTAAGTAGGACAAAAACGACTCCAGGAAAATAGCTGACGGTATCTGAAGGCAGGTGGTCACCACGATCTGTCCGATACAGTTGGGGATCAGATGCCTGCGGATGATCCGTCCTCCGGAAGCGCCCAGTGCCCTGGCCGCGGTCACATACTCCTGCTGTTTTAACTGGAGTACCTGACCTCTGATAATACGGCTCATGGTTACCCAGTACAGCACACCGAAAGCGATGAACATGGAGATCAGGTTTGGTCCTAAAACCGAAACAAAGGACTTTAATGGGCCGCTTCCCGTGTTCACATACTCAGTTAAAATAGGTTTTAGGGCTGTGGCAATCAGGAGAACCACCAGCATCTCCGGCACCGCGTAGATCACTTCCACGATCCTCTGCATCACCGCGTCCACCCTTCCTCCACAGTAGCCTGAGACGGCACCGTAGGTGGCTCCGATAAACAGCACAAGGATAGCCGCGCAGATCCCCACGCTCATGGATACCCTTGCCGCGTACATGACCCGGACCAGAATGTCCCTGCCGTACATGTCGGTTCCGAACACATGGGGGAACACCGTCTCCCCTTTGGCCTTTCTCTCCAGCTCCTCTTTAGAGTATCCGAAAAGCTTCTTCTTGATCCCCAGCTCTGCCCGAAGAGCGTCCACATCCACCTGCCGGCTCTGGGCCGGGGTGTTCTGAGCCGCTACCTTGGCCTGGGCCCTGATCTTGGCGATGTCCACCGGACTCAGTTTCTCGCCCTTAGCCGCGGCTTCCTCCTCCGCCTGAGCGATAAGCTCATCCACTGACAGGGTTTCTGTCTCAGTCCTCGCGGCCACCTCGGCGTCAAGCCTCTGCTGGTCTTCCAGGGCATAGTGGAAGGGATGGAGATTCTCCGCGCCCTTATTAAACTGTTCATAGCCATAGGGAACCACATAAGGACCCACAAAGGCAAACAATACCAAAAATATGATAACTCCCAGGGCAACCATGGCCACTGTGTTTTTCTTTAGCCTGCGCCAGGCGTCTTTCCAATAGGATACACTCTGCCTCTCCTGGATAAAGTCCGCCTTCTCCTCCACAGAGGCGCTGTCAAAATCACTGGCACTGTAGCTATTCCAGTCCAACAGCTCCTCTATGTCTGGCTGTAAAGTTACCGGACACCTTTTCATCTTCTTATCTTCCGCCATGATCACTCCCCTCCCTTCATCAGATTGATCCTCGGGTCAGCGATCTTATATAAAATATCCACCACCATGTTCATCAGGATAATGAAGCTGGCCAGGAACACCGTGGTTCCCATAATCACCGGATAATCTCTGTTCTGGATAGACTGGACAAAATACCGTCCAAGTCCTGGGATGGAAAACACGCTCTCTACCACAAAACCACCGCACAAAGTGAAGGCCACCTGAGGTCCCAGATAGGTGATAACAGGGATCAGGGCATTTCTCAGAGCATGCTTGAAAATAATCTTATTATCTTTTAAGCCCTTAGCCCTGGCTGTCTTAATAAACTCCTGGTTTAAAGAATCCAGCATAGCTGAGCGGGTCTGCCTGGCCGTGTAGCACATGGGATAAAAGCCCAGGGCAAAACAGGGGAGCACATAGGTTCTCCAGCCCGCCGACGCGTCAAATATGGTAGGAAAGATCTTTAAAGACGCGATACCTCCCGCAAAAGATACCAGCAGGATGGAGGCTACCACGAAACTTGGCATGGAGATGCCCAGAGTACACACCACCCTTAAGATGCTGTCTGTCAGCCTTCCTCTCTTGAAAGCGGCAAGACATCCCAAGGGGACTCCCACCAGCACGGCCCAGCACAGGGCCAGCGCGCCGACTTTTGCGGATACAGGAAACATTTCTTTGATGATGCTCAAAACCGCCCGGTTTTTCTGCATCTTTAGAGAAACACCGAAATCGCCCTTCAACAGATTCTGAAGGTACTTGAGAAGCTGGATATGCAGCGGCTTATCTAAACCATACTTGGCATTGAGAGCCGCCAGTGTCGCCTCCGACGGAGACTTCTCACTGAGCCACGGGCTTCCCGGCACAGCGTTCATCAGAAGGAATGTAAGGCAGGTGACCAAAAATATGGTAACCAGAGCCATCCCAAGTCTTTTTACTACATACTTACCCATAGTTATCACACCCTACTTTGCGTTATGTTACATATATCCATACAGACATCTCCCTGGCTCTCAACTATATAGCCAATCTGCATAAATGACATGCTAGACTTTAGTCTATCCGCCTTTTTACCATAAGTCAACCCCTTTTCGCTATTTTCGTCATTATGACACATACACTTGTCTTTTACAGGAAAACATGTCATAAATTGCCAGTGATTTATCCCCCATTTCAGGGCAAGCCCACAAGGACGGACAGACACCAACCCCGCTGTTTTCCAATATCATAACCTATAGAAAAAATATGCAGGAGATGTCTATGAAACGAAATCACGCCGCGGCCCTGACCGCGCTCTTATGTCTGTCTCTCTTGTCCGGCTGTCAGCCTTCCGTCTCAAAGGGCGATTTGACCCCCATCACCCTCAATGAGGTGGCCCACTCTGTTTTCTACGCTCCCCAGTACGCGGCCATTGAGTTGGGATACTTTGAGGAAGAAGGAATCGATTTAACCTTGGTAAATGGCGCCGGGGCCGACAAGGTCATGACCGCCCTGGTGTCCGGAGACGCCCAGATCGGCTTCATGGGTTCCGAGGCCAGCATCTATACTTACGCCGGAGGCGCGGAGGATTATGCCGTCAACTTTGCCCAGCTGACTCAGCGGGCCGGAAACTTCCTTGTGGGGCGGACAGAGGATGAGGCTTTCCAGTGGGAAACCCTGAAAGGAAAGAAGGTTTTGGGAGGAAGGGCAGGCGGTATGCCTCAGATGGTATTTGAGTATATCTTAAAGAAAAACGGCATTGATCCCAAGACGGACCTGACCATTGACCAGAGCATCAACTTCGGCCTCACCGCGGCGGCTTTCACAAACAGCGACGCCGACTACACCGTGGAATTTGAACCCTTTGCCACAGGGCTTGAACTGGAAGGAAACGGATATGTGGTGGCCTCCCTTGGCAGAGATTCCGGCTACGTGCCATACACTGCTTACAGTGCCAAAAAGAGCTATATAGAAGCCAACCCGGAGATCATCCAGAAGTTTACCAATGCCATCCAGAAGGGAATCGACTATGTCAACTCCCACTCCCCGGAAGAAATCGCCAAGGTCATAAAGCCTCAGTTTGAGGAGACTCCCCTTGAAAATATCACCAAGATTGTGGAGCGGTACCAGGAGCAGGATACCTGGAAGGAGGACACCCTCTTCCAGAAAGACAGCTTTGACCTTCTGCAGAACATCCTGGAGGAGGCCGGGGAACTGCCCGCGAGGGTTCCCTACGAGGACCTGGTTACCACAGAGTTTTCGGAAAAAGCGAAACAATAAAATCATAAAATCCTGTTTTTTCGCGGAAAAAGGCGGAAAAAGAAGGCTTTCAGACGCCTTCTTCCCCGCCTTCCCTGTTTTGTGCCCCTATGTTTGTCTCCTTACACAGATACACTGGCCGCTTCTTCACTTCCATATAAGTCTTTGAGAGATACTCCCCCAAAAGCCCCAGACAGAACAGCTGGATCCCGGAAAGCAGCAGGATAATGCACACCAGGGACGGCCAGCCTGCCACAGGATCGCCGAAGACCAGGGTCCTGACAATGATCACCAGGATAAAGATGAAGGCCAGGGCGCAGAACATCAGACCGATCCAGGCCGCGAACCGCACCGGCACCTCGGAAAATCCCACGATCCCGTCAATGCTGTATTTAAAAAGCTTGAAAAAGGACCACTTTGTCTCACCCTTTGCCCTCTCCACGTTCTCGTACTCAAGCCACTTTGTCTTGTAGCCCACCCAGCCAAACAGTCCTTTAGAAAACCGGTTATACTCCTTAAGCTCCAGAACGCTGTCCGCGTACCGCCTGCTCATAAGCCTGAAATCCCTGGCCCCATCCACGATCTCCACATCCGAGATTCGCCTCATGATCTTATAAAAGCTCCGGGCGAAAAATGACCGGATCACAGGCTCCCCTCTGCGGTCCACCCTTCTGGTGGCCACACAGTCATACTCCCCCTCTCTCAGGATCCTGGCCATCTCCGGTATCAGGGAAGGCGGGTCTTGTAAGTCCACGTCCATCAAGCCCACAAAATCTCCATTTCCGTGAACCAGTCCCCCGTAGATCGCCGCCTCTTTTCCAAAATTTCTGGTAAAAGACAGGTACTTGATCCAGGGATTCTCCCGAGCCAGATCCTTCATCTTCTCTAAGGTCCTGTCCTTAGAACCGTCGTCAACAAAAATCACTTCTAAATCACAGTTCATGGCCAAAAGCCTGTCCCTGACAGTGCTGATCTCCTGATAAAAATCTTCCAAGGTCTCCTGCTCATTGTAACAGGGGACGATCATTGATACCAATTCCATAGCGCCTCTCCATCTGCCTGCCCGTTACCTGCCAGAAGGCAGGCCATAACCCGGGGAAATACCCAATCGCCGCGTTTCTTCTATTATACACATTCCCCCGGGTATTGTCATTCTCTTTTTCCGATCCCTCTTTTTATCCCGCCTCCTTCATGGCCCATGTCCCCAGCATTTTTTTCATATAATCCATGAATCTGGCTTCCTTCACAGCTCCGGCTGTCACCACAGGGAGCTCTCCCAGCTTCTCTCCCCCCAGCCAGTACTCCAGCACTCCTGCCTTCTGCCCTGTCTCCACTGGAGCCGTAAGGGACTCTGGGAGAGTCAGCTTCTTTTCCACAGCGTCAAAATTCTCCCCATGAAGCCCCAGGAAGGAAAATGTCCCCTCGTACCGAAGCTCCACTGATTCCTCCACGCCGTTTTCCACCGCCAGGGCATCCAGGGGCAGCGGTTCTCTGTCCTCGTAGAGACGGCAGTTGGCATAGCCGTAATTTAAAAGGGCTGCCGCGTCGGAAAATCTGGCCTTGTAATCCGGCGCTGCCATGATGGAGGCGATCATTCGGACCCCGTCCTTTTCCGCGGTCGCGGACAGACAGTATTTCGCTATGGATGTGGACCCTGTCTTCAGTCCTGTCACCTGAAAGTTGGTGGCCATTTTTAACAGCTTGTTGGTATTGGAAAGCCCGAACTCTTTGGTCCCCTGCTTGGTCACATGGGTGATGGTGTCCATCCAGATGGTGGAGTAATTGTGGATCTGGGGATAATGGTTGATCAGCTCCCTGGACATGATGGCAATATCCCTGGCCGTGGTCACATGGGTCTTTGACTCCGTAAGGCCGCAGCAGTCCTCAAAATGGGTATTTGTCATCCCCAGCCCCTGGGCCCTCTCATTCATCATGTCCACAAAGGTCTTCTCGTCCCCGGCTATGTACTCTGCCATGGCCACGCTGGCGTCATTTCCAGAGGCAATGACAATACATTTGATCATGGTCTCCACGGTCTGCACTTCCCCCTCTTCCAAAAACACCTGGGAACCGCCCATGGATTTGGCGTAGGCACTGGTGACCACCTGATCCGTCATGGCGATCTTCCCGCTCTCCAACGCGTCAAAAATAAGAATCAGGGTCATGATCTTGGTGATGCTGGCAGGGCTTCGCTGCTGGTCCGCGTTTTTCTCATAAACCACCTGCCCGGTTGAGGCCTCCATAAGGAGAGCCGAGGGTGCCCCGATCTCCGGCCCCTGGGAAGTTTCCGCCGCGGCTTCCTCAAAGCTCTCTCCTCCTTCCCCCGGATTCCCGGCCTCCGACGAGCCTGACCATGCCGCCGCTACCGCGTCGCTGTCCACCACAAGAACCGGCTCTGACCCAAAAGCGGGGAATGGTTTTATCACCACGGCCCGGGTCCCGCACATGCCTGTCAGAACCGCGGCCATTGTCCACGCGCTTAACCATCTTCTGATCTTTCTCATTCTTTCCTCCAACACATAGTCTCTTCCTAATGTATGGACTTTTGGGGCAGAACATTCAGTTTTTTCATGCCTGGTTCCCGGATTTTCCCCAGGCAATTTTACATATTTCTTTCTACTTGTTACATAACTTCGCGGTCTTTTATATTTTTGTTATGTTTCTATTATTTTTTTGATTTCTGCCAGTTTCCCATTTACATAATTCGACTTACTGTGGTATACTGTAAATCGGTTTGACCCACTATTTTATTAGATTTCAGAGGTGCATTTATGGATCAGAAAATACATCGCGATGATTATCGAAAACGTGCTTCCATGCGGCGGAGGCAGTACCTGCTTCACAGGCTTCCGCTGATCTTGATTATTATACTGCTGCTGGCCCTGCTTATTACATTCTGCTGGATGCTGGGGCAGCATTTTTTAGGAAAAGATCGTCTGTCCCTTCCTTCCTCCGCCAGTACCGCTCCATCTGACCCCATAAACCTGGAGCCGTCCACGCGGATCGAGATTTCCACAGAACCGGAACCTACCATGGACTCTGGGGTGGAAGCCGTTTTGGCGGAAGCGGACCGCCTCGCTGTGGGGTATGATTACGACGGCGCTATCGAACATTTACAAGCTTCCGCGTTTTATGGTTCCAGCTCAGAGGTGGATGAGGCCATACAGAAATATGAAGAGATCAGGGCCTCATTAAAGCCCTGCGACATTTCCCAGATCACCCATGTGTTTTTCCACACCCTGGTTATGGATGAGGCCAAAGCCTTTGACGGGGACGAGGACGAGAAAGGCTACAATCAGGTCATGACCACCAAGGATGAGTTTTTAAAGATCCTGGATTCCATGTATGAGCGAGGTTTTGTCCTGGTGCGCCTCCATGACATGGCGGAGCTGGTCACCACCGAGGAGGGAACCAAGATGACCCGAAAGGAGATCCTCCTGCCGGAAGGCAAAAAGCCCTTTGTCATGTCCCAGGACGATGTATGTTACTATGAATACATGACCGGCGACGGATTTGCCACCCGCATGGTCGTGGGCGAGGACGGAAAGCCTACCTGTGAGATGCTCATGGATGACGGCAGCACCCAGAGGGGGGCCTTTGACCTGGTTCCCATCCTGGAAGAGTATATTCAGGAGCACCCGGATTTCTCCTACAAGGGAGCCCGGGCCGTTATCGCCTTCACCGGTTATCAGGGCATCCTAGGGTACCGCACCGCCCTTTCCTACAGCGACTCTCCCACCTACGAACGGGATCGTCAGACTGCCGCGGAAGTGGCACAGTGCCTTCGGGACAATGGCTGGGAGCTGGCTTCCCACAGCTGGGGACACCGGGATCTTGGAAAGGTCAGCTGGGACAACTTTAAGGCTGACTGTGACAAATGGGAAAATGAGGTGGAATCCCTGATCGGTCCCACGGACATTATCCTGTTCCCATTTGGAGCCGACGTGGGAGACTGGCATCCTTATCAGGATGACAATGAACGGTTCCGCTATTTAAAGAGCCTTGGATTCTCCTATTTCTGCAACGTGGATTCCAGCCAGTACTGGGTTCAGGTGGGAAAGGACTTCTTAAGACAGGGACGGCGCAACTTAGACGGGTTCCGCATGTGGAAAGATATTGAGGCAGGGCCTGGCAGCGACAGCCGGAAACTGGATGACCTGTTCACGGCGGAAGACGTGTTCTCCCCCAACAGACCAACGCCGGTTCTTTGGGAGTAATGGTCAAAGTCAAAATCAAGAGGACAGCGGCAGATTCTGCCAAACCGCTGTCCTCTTCTTTCATCCATGCTTTTTTAAAACTGTACAATATCCCGGATAGCCTTGTCCGTTGTCACCGAATCCGCGTAGAGCACCGGACCCACTCCGCCGTAGTCCTGCCACTCCTCATATTCGATCCTGGCCCGGACCTTTACCCACTGTTTGGTCTCTAAATTCCTGGCCTCCCTGGACTTGCACACATATCCGAGAAAGGTCATGTCCGCCTCACAGCAGGTCATGGCCATACGCCCGGGCACAAAGTAGTTTTTGGGAAATTCCGGGGATTTCAGCACCATGGCCGTAAATTCCACCACTTTTCCTCTGTAGCGGTCAGGCTTATCCATACAGTCGATGTACCAGATTCCATAGGCCTCCGGATCGATCTTAATGACCTCCGCGCTCATGTCATAGGGAAGGTCTGCCTCTGACACCTGGGAGATCTCCCCCTCTTCATCCTCAAACACGATCTCCGCGTTGTTGTTCATGGCCAAAAGAGTTCTCCGGTATCCCTCCAGATCCTCAATACCGTCACAGCGGTTGCATATGATCAGCTCTGAACCCCGGACCATTGCCCCCAGGAGAGGCTTCATGTTTTTCATGTAAATGTCCAGGGTGGAACCGTCAATGATGGTCACCTGCTGATACACGGTCCAGTCTTTGGGAAGGCGCAGCTCATCCTGATTCCACATGCCGTTCCACTCCATCAGCACTCTCTCCGGGTTATAGAGAAGCTCCAGCTCCTCCAAACGTTCTGGTGTCAGCTCCTCCAGACTGTCCACATAGACCGCGGAAGTCCTGGTAGCTTTCAAAAGCTCCTTGTCGTACTCTGTGTCTCCCTCCTCACAGATGATCAGCAGCGTCTTTCCGTCAGTCTGAAAATAATCCTGTTCCATGGTAAACTGGAGGAACTGGGTCTTGCCTGCCTCCAGAAAACCGTTGATAAGGAACAACGGCATTACGTCATCTTCTATCGCTGGTCCCATAGGTTTCGTCTCCTCTCAACATCCTGCTGCCCGCGTGGTCCGCGGCTTGTGCCGGCAGCTCCCCTGTCCGGCCCGAGCCGGGGACACAGGGCAGTTATCTGCCAAACGCTTTGTTCAGTTCCTCTTCCTTAAGGCGGGCCCCGATGACACAGACTTTTCCAGTATAGTCAGGCTTCCCCTCCCGGATCTCAAACTCGTCGGGAACCAGATCAAAATAGAACCACTCCTCCGGTTTCTCACCCGGAACCATCCCCTTGGCCCGGAGCACATCTCCGTAGGCATTGCCGTTGGCCAGTTCGTCCAGGATCTCCTCCAGAGTCTTTCTGTCCAACCCTTTCACATTCTCCATGCCCCAGCTTGAGAACACTTCATCCGCATGGTGATGGTCATGGTCATGACAGCCGCAGCCACACTCCTCATCATGGTCGTGATGATGGTGATGTTCATGATGCTCACAGCCGCACCCCTCATCATGGCCGTGGTGATGGTGGTCGTGGTGCTCACAGCAGCGCTCCTCTCCGTGGTCATGATGATGTTCATGATCGTGGTGCTCACAGCCACACTCCTCTCCATGGCCGTGATGATGGTGGTCGTGGTGCTCACAGCCACACTCCTCTCCATGGCCGTGATGGTGGTGGGCATGGCGCTCCTGGACTTCTTTCATCAGATCCTCCGCCATGGTGTCCGGTTTCTCGATGATCTCTAAAAGCTGTTCTCCTGTCAGCCGGGCGCAAGGTGTGGTGATGATGGAAGCCTTCTGGTTGTGTTCCCGGATCATCTCCACATCCTTTTGAACCTTTGCCTCATCGGTGATATCTGTCCTGCTGAGCACAATGGTTCCCGCGTGCTCAATCTGATTGTTGAAAAACTCTCCAAAATTCTTCATATACATCTTGCACTTGGAGGCATCCACAATCGTCACCGCGCTGTTGAGAGTCACATCCACCGAAGCCGCCACATCCCGCACCGCCTTCATGACATCCGAAAGCTTTCCCACTCCTGACGGCTCGATGATCACCCTGTCCGGTTTATACTTGGTCAGAACTTCCTCTAAGGACTTGCCGAAATCTCCCACCAGAGAACAGCAGATACAGCCGGAATTCATCTCGCGGATCTCAATCCCCGCGTCTTTCAGAAATCCGCCGTCAATACCGATCTGGCCGAATTCATTTTCAATCAGGACTACCTGCTCGCCGGAGATGGCCTCTTCCAAAAGCTTTTTGATAAATGTGGTCTTGCCGGCCCCTAAAAAGCCGGAAATAATGTCTATCTTTGTCATAATCTTTTCCCTTCTTTCTAACTGTCTATTTTGTCACAAAGTTCACATAAAGTCAACAAGGTTTATGGTTGATTCATAAACCTCTTGATCCCCTGAAATGTCTCGTCGCTGATGATGTGTTCCATCTTACACGCGTCTTCCTCCGCCACCTTGGCGCTGACGCCGCTTACCCTCTGCAAAAACTCGGTCAGCAGGGTGTGGCGCTCATAGATTCCCTCTGACTTCTCCCTGCCTTTTTGGGTCAGCTCGATCTCCCCGTTAACCTCCACGGTGATGTAGCCGTCTTCCTTCAAAATCCCCACAGCCCTGCTCACACTGGGCTTGCTGAAATTAAGCGCCCTGGCAATGTCGATGGACCTTACGATCCCCTGCTTTTCCTTGAGGATCAAGATGGTCTCCAGATAGTTTTCCCCTGATTCGTACATGAAACTCCCCCTTTATATTCTCCGCCGATTTCCCCTATGTTAACACAGAAACTTTCCTTCGTCCAGCATTTTATACCAATGGAAAAAGGAGCGGCCGCCCTCGCGGTCACTCCTTTTCCTCTCTCCCCCTCTTTTCACGCGGTCGCGCCTTCCAGATCAATTCGGTACATATTCTTTCTCTTGATCAGTCCCGCTTCCTCCAGCGTCTTCACCATCCGGTAGACCGTGGCCATGCCGATGGTGGGATCGTCCTTGATGGCCTGATAATAGATCTCCTTGCAGCTGCAGCACTCATCCCGCAGTATCACATCGATCAGAACCTTTCTCTGGCTGGTAATCCTGCATCCGTTCTTTTTCAGTTCCCTCAAAATATAGCTTTTTTTGTCCTGGATTGACAAATAACCTCCTCCTTTCCTTCTCCCCTCACTAAAAGATCATATTTCCCACAACATTGATCAGCAGAGCCACAACATACGCGGTCAGCATCTGGAATCCCACCGCCCGCAGAGTCCATTTCCAGGAACCGTATTCCCTCTTCATGGCTCCCACTGCCGCGAAGCATGGCATGCACAGCAGGTTAAAGGCCATATAAGAGTATGCTGACACCTGGTTAAATACTTCCGTTATAGCCGGAAGGGCCTCTTCGCCGGCCATAACCGCCTCAACGGTCTCCTCACTTACATTGCCGAACAGCTGGCCAAATGTGGCCACAATGTTCTCCTTGGCAATCCAGCCTGTCACCACGCCTACAGACGCTCGCCAGTCCCCAAAGCCCAGAGGAGCGAAGATCCATTTGATCCCGTTTCCTATGGAAGCCAGAAGGCTCTCCTCCATGTCGCACAGGCCGCTGAAATTAAAGCTGGACAAAAACCAGATCAGCACCGTGGAGGCAAAGATCACGGTTCCGGCCTTTACCGCGAATCCCTTGACCTTCTCCCAGGCATGGATGAGCACGCTCTTGACAGTGGGAACCCTGTACTGAGGCAGCTCCATAATAAAATTAGAAGTCTCGCTCTTAAACGCGAATTTATTCAGGATCAGAGCGCCTAAAATAGCCACAATAATTCCCAGCATATAGATCGAGAACACCACCATTGTCTGATTGCTGTCCACAAACAAGGTGGCAGCGAACATGGCATAGATCGGCAGTTTGGCGCCGCAGGACATAAATGGCGTGATCATCATGGTGATCTTCCGGTCCTTATCGCTCTCCAGTGTCCTCGAGGCCATCAGAGCCGGAACCGAACATCCAAATCCCATGAGCATGGGGATAAAGGAACGTCCGCTCAGTCCGAAATGGCGGAAAATACGGTCCATGACAAAGGCCACCCTGGCCATGTATCCGCTGTCCTCCAAAAAGGACATGAGCAGGAACAGAACAAGCACCAGGGGCAGGAATCCAAACACAGCGCCCACGCCGTCTAAACAGCTGGCAACCAGGCCCACAGCCCACTCCGAAGCACCCAGACCTTCCACCGCGCCTACCACACCTTCCGCCACAAAGCCCCACGCCTCTTCCACGATACCCGCAAGCCACACTCCCGGGCTTGGAAGCTCTGGGATAAACAGGAAATTCTCGCTGAAGGTACAGGCAAACAGAAGATACATAATACCCGCGAAAATAGGCAGCGCCAGGATCCGGTTGGTGAGGATCTTATCCAGTTTATCGGACTTGGTCTCCTGGTTGTTTCCCTTGGAACCCCTCTTGACGCACTCCTTCACCAGTTTGGCGATGTACTGGTAACGGCTGTCCGCGATCTTAGCCTCCGCATCCCCGTCAGCCGCCTTGTTGGCCGCCTTCACCAGCTCATCCACTGCCCCTTTCTTATCAGAAGGAACGGTCTTGGCAATGATCTCGTCATTTTCCGCCAGCTTAATGGCCTTCCAGTTGTTCTCCTCTGAGTCCCCGCCTCCCAGGGCGTCGGCTATGGCTGAGATAGCATCTGCTAACTGGTTGTCAAAAATCTCCGGCCGCTCCGGCCTCTGACGTCTGTTCGCCGCCGAGACAGCAGCCTCCATCAGCTCCTTAAGTCCCTTTCCCGTTCTGGCCACAATGGGAATCACCGGCACTCCCAGAAGCTTTGACAATCCGCCGCAGTCGATCTGGTCGCCTCTCCCCTCCACTTCATCCATCATGTTCATGGCCACCACCATGGGAATCCTGGTCTCCATGATCTGCATGGTCAGATAAAGATTCCTCTCAATGCTGGTTCCATCCACAATGTTGATCACCGCGTCCGGCTTTTCCTTCACTATGTAGTCTCTGGCCACAATCTCTTCCGCCGAGTAGGGAGACAGAGAATAGGTTCCCGGAAGATCCATGATCACCACGTCTTTATTCTTCTTGTAAACGCCATCCTTCTTCTCCACCGTGACACCCGGCCAGTTGCCCACATGCTGCCGGGAACCTGTGATCTCGTTGAATAATGTGGTTTTGCCACAGTTTGGATTGCCCGCCAGGGCGATTGTTATACTCATCTTTTCCTCCGTTCTGGGCACGCTTTCTTGTGCCATATTCCTCATTTTATATAGTTAGTTCTAGCTAACTCATTACGAACCCACACACCCCAATACCTGTTCCCACCACACTGTCACATCTGAACCTGTATCTGAGCCGCTTCGTCCTTTCTCAGGCTCAGCTCATATCCTCTCACATTGACCTCCACCGGATCTCCCAAAGGAGCCACCTTGACCACCCGGATCTCAACTCCCGGGGTCACGCCCATGTCCATGATCCTTCTCTTCATAGCCCCTGTGGTGCTGATAGAAGTCACCTTGCCCTGCTGCCCTGGCTTCAAATCTCTCAATGTCATCTCTAATCCTCCCTTTAAACCTTATCTGCCGCCAGCCCTTAAGGCCAGCGGCCATATTCCTGTACATTTTCCGGAAATCATCAGTCTTCCACCATGATCCTGTGAGCAAGACCTCTGTTCAGGGCCACCTTCACACCCTTCACCATAAGGATCATGCCCGCGGCATTCTCTCCTACCACCCGGACTCTCTCGCCTCGGATAAACCCAAGATCCTGGAGATGACGCTTCAACTCCTCCTGACCTTTAAAATCTGTAATGGTTCTCGTCTCGCCTTCCATGACCATCGCCAATGGCATGCTTACCGCTTCCTTCCTTTTGTCAGTATTTTTTTGGTTTTGATATTGATTATCATTTTCTTAGTTATCATACGCTAACACATTAAAAAAGTCAAGACCTGTTATTGATATTTTTTCTCAATAACAGGTCCTGCGTCAACCCCTGTAATTTTAATCCATCGCCCCCAGCTGGCTCCTCTTAAAAATGTTCCGAAGCATCACCACCGCGGCGATAGCCAGTCCCAACTCCGCCAGAGGCTGGGCATAGGCAAGTCCGTACAGCGGGAAGAAATAATTCAGGATAAACAGGGCCGGGATTTCCAAAATAATCTTTCTCATAATGGCAAATATAAACGCGTTCTTTCCCATTCCCAGGGCCTGGAACACGCCGACCGCCAGAAAATCCATATAGATCAGAGGCTGCCCCAGACAGAAGGCCCGCAGGAATCTGGTACCGTAGGCCACGATCGTCTCATTGTCCATAAACAGCCGGACCAGACCTCCCGCCCAGATATAATACCCCACAGACACAGCCACCATGGCAGGAAGCATCAATCGTATGGCAAACAGGATGGTGTCCTTCATCCTCCGGTGATTCCCGCTGGCATAAGTGTAGCTGACCAATGGCATGATGCCCTGGGAAAATCCCAGCGCGATCTGGAAGGGAACCATGTTGATCTTCTGGGCAATCCCCATCGAAGCCACCGCGTCAGCGCCATAGACAGAGGTAAAATTGTTCAGGATGGTGGTTCCCGTCACATTGAGGAGATTCTGTATGGAAGCAGGGACTCCCACGGCGCACACTCCCATGATAATGGCCCTGTCTAAGCCGATCTTTCTGGGATCCACACAGACAAAGGTGGTCTTCCTCTTTACATACAGGAAAACAAAGAAATACCCACAGGCAAAGCAGTTGGACAGGCAGGTGGCAAGACCCGCTCCCGCCGCTCCCATATTAAGCCCCCAGGGCAGGATGAAAATGGGATCCAGGATCATATTCAAAAAACATCCGCTCATGGTGCCAATGCTGGCATGGAGAGAAGAGCCCTCCGACCTCACAAGATAAGCCATAACCACATTTAAAATAGACGGAGCCGCCCCACAGGTAACGGTCCAAAGCATGTAGCTGTCCGTGGCCGCCCGCGTGGCCTCATCCGCACCAAGAGTGGTCAAAAGCGGCGCTTTCAGCACCGTACACATAAAGGAAAACAAAAGACCGCACAGCAGAGAGCAGTAAAAGCCAAAGGCCGAACTGCGTCTTACTGTCTCATAATCCTTGCGCCCCAAGGCCCTGCTCATCATGCTGGAGGTTCCCACGCCGAATAAATTATTCACCGCATTGAACGCCAGCAGCACCGGATAAGCCAGAGTCACCGCCGCGTTCTGGATCGGATCATTGAGCATGCCCACAAAATACGTATCCGCCAGATTGTAGATCACCATCACCAGAGAACTTAAAATCGTAGGTATGGCCAGCTTCGCGATGGCTCTGGGAATGGGCATCTTCTCAAACAGCAGTATCTTCTCATTTTCTTCCAAAATAAAACAGCTCCCTTCTCTCGTGTCTCAATTATAAGCAATATATGGATTTTATCACGATTCTAATGGAATAACAACCGCTATCGCCCAGAACAGTGTTCCAAAATCCTCTTCCCTTTTTATCGAAACCATGGTAGAATTAAAAAATCAGCAACAAACAACCGCAAAATGTAACATGATAGAGGCGCGGAATTCAAGAGTATCAGAGACTTATACCGCAAAATCAATTAGCCCACAGGTATAAAAGGCCGGACCGCCGGTTTCTGAGAAAGGGGAGCTCCGCCGAAGGGTCTTTTTGCCGGTCCGGCAAAAGGTTCTGGGACGCCGCATAATATGCGTCGTACTGTCACAGTTGTGGAGCGCTATCTGTACCGCAGGATTCGTTTGATTCGTCCGAACTCACACCACAGACGCGCCCACCGGCCGTTTGTGGTGTTTTTTTGCCCCATTCTTTTTCCAAACCCAAAGCAAAGGAGAAAACCATCATGTACCGACAAAAAAAGAAAGCGCTGTTTACCCTGCCCGCTGCCCTTACCCTGAGCCTGGCATGTGCCGTAGCAGCCCTGGCTTCCGAAGGAGAAGCCCCGTACATCCCAGCCGTCTACTCCACCTTCTGGGCCCTGGTCCCGCCTGTTGTGGCCATCGGCCTGGCTCTCATCACCAAGGAAGTCTACAGCTCCCTGTTTGTGGGAATCCTCATGGGAGGACTTCTCTACTCCGGCTTCCAGTTCGAGAGTACCATCACCCATATCTTTGAGGATGGGATCATCGGTGTTTTGTCCGACAGTTACAATGTGGGAATCTTAGTGTTCCTGGTCATCCTGGGCACCATGGTCAGCCTGATGAACAAAGCCGGCGGCTCCGCCGCCTTTGGACAGTTTGCCGCCGAAAAGATCCACAACCGGGTAGGCGCGCAATTGGCCACCATCCTCTTAGGCGTGCTGATCTTCATTGACGATTACTTTAACTGCCTCACCGTTGGCAGTGTCATGCGCCCTGTCACCGACAAATTCAAGGTATCCAGGGCAAAGCTCTCCTACTTAATCGACGCCACCGCGGCCCCGGTGTGCATCATCGCCCCCATCTCCTCCTGGGCCGCCGCGGTCACGGGTTTTGTGGAAGGCGAAGACGGATTTTCCATCTTTATCCGGGCTATCCCCTACAACTTTTACGCCATCCTCACCCTTGTGATGATGGTAGGGATGGTGCTGATGAAGACAGAGTTCGGCTCCATGAGAACCCATGAGCTCAATGCCGCGAAAGGGGATCTGTTCACCACCCCCGGACGCCCCTACGGCAGCGCGAAAGAGGAGATCTCTGACACAAAGGGAAAAGTCATGGATCTCTTGATCCCCATTGTCTCCCTCATCGTCTGCTGCGTCATCGGTATGCTCTACACCGGCGGATTTTTCTCAGGAACCGACTTTGTCACCGCCTTCTCCCAGTCAGACGCCTCTCTGGGACTGACCTTCGGCAGCTTCTTCGGTCTGGTCATCACCATCGGCCTGTATCAGTTCCGCCGGATCTTAAGCTTCTCCGACTGCATGGCCTGTATTCCAGAAGGCTTCAAGGCCATGGTTCCGGCCATCCTGATCCTGACCTTCGCCTGGACCTTAAAAGCCATGACCGACAGCCTGGGGGCGGATGTGTATGTGGCAGGCCTGGTGGAAGCCAGTGCCCAGGGATTTTTAAATTTCCTTCCAGCCATTATCTTTATTGTAGGCTGTTTCCTGGCCTTTGCCACCGGAACCTCCTGGGGCACCTTCGGGATTCTGATCCCCATTGTGGTTGCTGTGTTTGAAAACAGCAATCCCCAGCTTATGATCATCTCCATCTCCGCGTGCATGGCCGGAGCTGTCTGCGGAGACCACTGCTCTCCCATCTCCGACACCACCATCATGGCATCCGCCGGAGCACAATGCGAGCACGTAAACCATGTAATGACCCAGCTCCCTTATGCCGTCACAGCGGCGGCTGTGTCCTTTATCACCTACATCATAGCCGGCTTCACTCAGACCCCCTGGATCGCCCTCCCCGCGGGTGTGGCTCTGATGACCGGGGTGCTGGTTGTGATGAAGATCTTGGGAAGAAACCCGGCGGAAGAGAATACCGCCCAATAGTGAGAAAACATTAAAGAAAAGGCCGGGGGCTGTCGTAAAAATTTCATTTGCGGCAGTCCCGTTGAGCCGGCATTCCTGATTTTCAGGACCGCCATGACAAGAAATTTTTACAATACGGATACTACAAAAATATTGTATTAAAGCATCTGTTAAAACCTTCTCCCCATCCCTCATTTGTGTATGACTGTGTACGATTTGTGTATGACGGGGATCCAAATATTAACCTTTTCAGATTCTTTCCGCCCCTTCTCAAAACGCTTTTGAAACCTTCCTCATCTCCGCCGCTTTTGCGTCCGGCAGCACATGGGAATACAGATCCATGGTCATGGATAAGGTCGCGTGTCCCAGTATGGTTTTCAGCACCTGAGGATTCATCCCCTTCTCAATACATCTGGTGGCAAATGTGTGGCGGGTGCTGTGCAGGGTAAAATAGGGAAAAGCAATTCCATCATCTGCCATATTTTGCAGCATAACATTGATCTCATGAGTGATCCTCTTGCGGCTCACCGGCCCATTGGCGGCATAGAACACAAAATCATCTTTATTTTTCTCACCCTCGCTCTCCTGCCGCTTTAAGATCTCATACACTTTCTCTGTCATGGGAATATCCCGTGTGCTGGTGCGCGTCTTGGGAGTATCCATTTTCACCCCGTCCTTGGACGACGTGATCAGGTTATGCCTTATATGTATAACCTTCCGTTTAAAATCAACATCTGACCACAATAACCCTCTCAGCTCCCCATTTCTCATGCCAGTGCACATGGCCAGCTGAAGCAGGTTGCGCAGATAAGACCGTTCCGCGTACCGCATATACAGCTCCTGCTGCTTTTTTGTAAACACCACTTTTTCCTTCTTGGCCTTCCCTTTGGGTCTGGTGATTAAGGAAAATGGATTCTTTGGTATGAGTTCATTTTTATAAGCCTGTTTAAACACCCCGGACAATACACAGTAGGTTAATGTTATGGTGTCATCCGCATACCCCTCACTGCTCATATTGTTCAACAGCTTCTGTAAATCCTGTGCCTGGATATCCACAAGCTTCATATCGCCAAGGTACTTCTTTATATATGCCGAATAATGCTTATTATACAAATCAACCGTGCCCTGCTTTACCGTATTCTGTTTATAAGTGGTTATCCACTCCCCGAACCAGTCGTCAAAGGTTATGACGCTCTTCTTTACATACGTGCCATGCTCCAGGCTGTACCGCAGCTCTGTCATCCTCTTCTTCAGTTCCCCTAAGTTCCTGTCATATATAGCGTGGCTCACTCCCTTATACATCACACGTCCCATATACAGTCCGTTCGCCCTGCGGGTAATCCCTGGCGGCAGCTTCCTGCCCTCTGATCCCTCTGCCATGCTTTCGCTCCTCTCCTGTCGGCTCAAGATTTCTTTTGTTTTAGCACTTTTATTATCCTTAAATGGATAATATTCCCAGTTCTTATTGTCGGATTATATCATAAAATTGTGTGTTTTTCAATTTCAGGAAATGTATGTAACGCAATGAATTTCGGAGAAATTAGAGACTATCTTGAAAGGCGGGAAAAATTGGGATTTGTGTACGATATGGTAAATTTGATAGAAATTGGGAGAAAAAGAAGGTGGGAATAAAGAAAATAAATAGGCCGTTTAGCTTTGATTTAAGCGGACAATTTGGTGTTTGGAAAATATAAGGGATTGTAGATTAGCCGTAAATATAAACTTTACAGTCCTTTCCGGGGCAGGGCCCTCTTCGGAAAGGGGAGGCCTGGGGACAGGGAGGTTCCCGGGGAAAGAAATATAAATCAGGAGGATTTACCATGATTATTCAACATAACATATCAGCCATTAACTCTTACAGAAACTTAGGAATCAACCAGAGCGGCCTGAACAAGAACTTGGAGAAGCTGTCTTCCGGTTACAGAATCAACCGCGCCGGTGATGACGCCGCTGGCCTGGCGATTTCCGAGTCCATGAGATCTCAGATCAATGGCTTGAACCAGGCTACCAAGAACGCTCAGGACGCTGTTGGTTTGATCCAGACAGTTGAGGGAGCTTTGACTGAGACTCACTCCATGCTGCAGCGTCTTACCACACTGGCATCCCAGTCCGCTAACGGTACTTACAACACAGTTGCGAGAGGTAACCTGCAGCAGGAAGTTAAGGATCTTCTCGCTGAGATTGATCGTATCGCTAATAACACAGACTTCAATGGCATTAAGCCAATTGAGGCAAATGGTAGTGGAAAGATGACCTTCCAGATTGGTCCGAGTAAAAATGAAACTATTGGTGTATCTAAGTCTAAAATGGATAGTGATACTCTTGGAGTTAAGGCAATTGATGTTACGAGTCTTAAAGGTGGTAACAGTGCAATTAATACCATTAAGGCTGCGATTAATAAGGTTTCCACCTATCGTGCTACCCTTGGTGCCGCTCAGAACCGTCTGGAGCATACCATCAACAACCTGAAGGTATCTTCCGAGAACATTACAGCTGCTGAGAGCCGTATCCGCGATACAGACATGGCAGATGAGATTACTGCTTTCACCAAGAACAATATTCTTCTGCAGGCGTCTCAGTCCATGCTGGCACAGTCCAACTCCGTACCTCAGTCTATCTTGAGCCTGCTTTCCTAATCTTTAGGGTTGCGAGCGTAATAATGGTCCGGCGACAGCCGGACCGCTATATGATATACAGGGCCTGTGAAAAAGCCATTCCATAGCCATAGGCTGTGAGATGGCTTTTTTGATATAAAATGACATATGTCAAATGATTAAAGAATTACCAGAAAACCATAAGGGGATAGGAACCATCCTGTTCCCTTATTTGTGTATTGAGAAGAGGAATAAAATGGTCTCAAAAACAGGTGTGCGTATTTCCCAGTGCATGATCGTGAAAAACGAGGAAAATAACATTCAAAGGGCTCTCTCCTGGGGAAAAGGATTGGTATCGGAGCAGGTGGTGGTGGACACTGGCTCCACAGACCAAACTATGGAGATCGCCAGGAGGATGGGGGCTATTGTCTATGAATTCCCATGGAAAGATGACTTTTCCGCAGCAAAAAACTTTGCTATCAGCAAAACTAAATACGAGTGGATCGCATTTTTAGACGCAGATGAATATTTGGCCCCTGATGCCAAGGAAAAAGTACGGGACTATATAAAATTGCTTCATGATACGGAAGCGGAAAGCCTTCTGACCTCTTGGGTAAATTTAGATAACCAGGGAAACGTGATGAATGTCGGTACTCAAAATCGGATTTTCAAGAGACATCTCCGATATGAGGGCCGGATTCATGAACATTTAATCTCAACGAGAAATCGTCTCCATCAAGCGGCGGATGTGACCAAGGATGTAACTATATATCATACCGGGTATGGGGCACGGGAGGAGAATAGAAAAAGCGGGAGAAACTTAAGGTTGATCCTTTTGGAACTAGAAGACCATCCGGACAGTTATGAAATGTGGGGATATCTGGGACAGGAATACATGGCGAGGGAGGAGTGGAAACAAGCGGAGGCATCTCTCAGGAAAGCCGCGGCCCTGATACCAAAGGAAGGGAAAGGGGTTTATGACATCACTCTTTCAGTCACATACCTGCGTCTTTTAGATGTCCTGATCCTCCGCGGGGCCAAGGAAAGTGATCTTTTGAAAGTCTACCGTCAGGCTACAGGGGGATGGCCGGAGGAGGCGGACTATGATTATATAATCGCCCGATATTTTTGTGGCAAAGGGGACTGGGAGCAGGGGGAGAGCCATCTGAAACGAGGACTTAAGATATTGGAAACATATGGAACTGTCTGCAAATCGATGATCCTGGCGGGGGAGATCCGACAAGCCTATGAACTGCTGGCTATATGTTGCTATAATAACGAGAATCTGACGGAAGCGATTCGATACATCACTCTACTATTAAAAGAAGAGCCCTATTTAATGAGCCCTCTTACCTTAATGCTCCGTATTTTTTCACAGGATCCACAGATAGCCGCACAGGGGAAAGACGGGGCCAGACAGGTAGTCAGATTATTGGAAAACAATTTCTATAATCTCACGTCTCTGAAAGACCGTCTTTTTCTTCTTAAAGCCGCCAGGACCTCCGATTATCAGGAATTAATCCTGGAAATCCTGAAGCTGTTTCACCCGGAAGAACTTGCGGTAGTGGAGCAAACATTGAATAAAGGGTAATAAGAAAGGAAATGAGGAGGTTAAAAGGTTGGGAAAAAAAGTAAAGCCGGGAATCTCCCAATGCATGATTGTCAAGAATGAGGGGAGAAACATAGAGAGAGCTCTCTCCTGGGGAAAGGGAATCGTGTCAGAGCAGATCGTGGTGGACACCGGGTCAACCGACAGGACAATAGAGATCGCCAAAGGGATGGGGGCCAAGGTCTACGAATTCACATGGAGCAATGATTTCTCGGCCGCTAAAAATTACGCTATCAGCAAGGCCAGATATGAATGGATCGCCTTTTTGGATGCGGATGAGTATTTTTTACCAGAGGACGCCCAAAAACTGATCACTTGTATAAGCCAAATCCAAGGTACGGGGATTGATGGTATCATGACAACGTTTGTGAACCTGGATAATAAGGGGAAAGCCATGGATATCCGCTCTCATATCCGTGTGTTCCGCAATCAGGTAGGCTTACGATATCATGGACGAATTCATGAATGTCTGAAAAAAGATGTTGGTGGTGATTTCCATACACTTGACATGGCAAAAGAACTGTCTATTTATCATATTGGCTATGGGGAAGAGGAAAACCGACGAAAAAACAGAAGCAAAAGAAATCTGGACATGATATTGTCTGAACTGGCTGAAAAACCCAATGATTATGAGATGTATGCTTATCTGGGAAATGAATATGAAAGTATGGGAGAACTAGAGCAGGCCCTGACCGCCTATCGGAAAGCTGTGTCTGTTATGCCAGAGGATAAGAGGGGGATTTATGAAATAACCTCTTCTGAGGTTTGGCATCACCTTCTTAACGTTCTGAGCCTGATACCAGAAACTAAGGAGACCGAATTATTAGAAATATATGGGCGGGCAAGAGATGGTTGGCCGGAAGATGGGGATTACGACTATATTATGGGGCAATATTATGGCTCCCATGGCAATTATCAAGAGGGCGAACGACATTTAAGACAAGCGCTGAGTCTTTTAGAGAGATATGGTCACGCAGGCAGATCAACTCTTCTCTCAGGAAATATCTTAAAAGCTTATGAGATGCTGGCCATGTTTTGCTTTAATAACAAAAAGCTGGAGGAATGCGTGAAGATTACCGCCATGATGTTAAAGCAGGATCCCTATCTCATGAGTGCTCTAGTGGTAATGCTATCCGCTCTTTTAAAGGATCCAGGAACTGGCGGTAGGGGAAGGGAAGGGGCCATGGAGACAGCGGCATTTCTTGGGGGCAATTTTTATCAGCTCAACTCTTTAAAAGATCGACTTTTTATCTTGCGGGCAGCCTTGAGAGCTGGATATGGGGAATTGGTGGAAGTGTTGAAAGAGAGCCTTACTGTTGAGGAGTTTACCGCGGTAAATCAAGCTTTAGGTGGAAAGCTGTCAAAAACAATTAATCAGGAGGCGTCTGACCAGCTTATGTCTGTTTCTATAGCGCCTTCTGGATGGAAAAAAGAAGATAAATTAAGGGTTGTCCTCTTTTACTGTCCAATAGAATCCTTTAATTTTTTTGCGGATCAATTGGTAATAGAATTTCAGAATCGGGGGCATGAGACATTCATTCTTGATCTGCGAAATCCCCCAGCGGACGACCCGCACTCTTATGTGGCTTTTGCGCAATTCGCCTCATCAGGGATTGATGTAGCTGTCTGTAATGACGCTATGTGTATAAGAGACCAGACATTAATCGACATCTGGAATGAACAAAAAACGGTGGTGGTGGATATTTTTATGGATCCCCCTTTGAGATTCCATCCCTCTCTGGAAAATACCCCCGAAAGATATCATCTTTTCTGTTGTGATCGGGAGCATGTGGGGTATGTAAAGCGATATTTTAAAAATGAGGTACCTAAAGTTGATTTTATGCCCCATGTGGGAGTTCTTCCAGAGAAGGGAAGTAGAATAATCCCTTTTAAAGAGCGAAAATACGATCTTCTCTTCTGCGGCACTTTTTACCGCCCGGAGGGGCAGATGGGGGAGATCACCAAACTGTACCCGGAAAACAGCGCTCTGTGGAAGCTATATCAGGAAACATTTGAGAACTTAAAAAAGAACAGCCATTTATCCGTGGTCCAGGGTGTTCTCCTTACCATGGGCCACATGGGGATGAGGCTTTCTGAGAAAGGCTTAAAATCCGCGCTGAACATCTCCAACTACGTGGACTGGGCCATCCGCATGTACCAGAGGGGGCGGGTGGTGACAACCCTGGCGGAGTCCGGCCTGGACCTCTACCTTCTGGGTCGGGGCTGGGAGAACCTCCCCGCGGCGGGCCTCCCAAACGTCCATCGGATTGATGACAGGATCCCTTATGGGGATACCCTGGCCCACATGGCGGACGCCAGGATCAACCTGAACGTGATGCCGGGGTTCAAACAGGGGACTCACGACCGGATCTTTAACACCCTGCTCCAGCGCTCCGTGCCCCTTACCGACAGCAGCGCCTGGATTGATGACAATTACACGGACGGGGTGGATATCGCCCTGTATGACCTGGACCATTTAGAAAAGCTTCCGGACATCGCCAGGAACCTGCTTGAGGACACGGGACTGGCGGAAAGGATCATTGAGAATGGTTATAAAAAGACGGCGGGGAGCTTCACCTGGGGCCACTGCGCTGACTGGATCCTAAAGGCCATAAAAGAGGAGGTGGTCAGCCCATGAGCGGAATAAACCCATCATTTTTTAAAAAGGAGATCCGGTCCGATTTCCTGGTGGACGAGAAGAGGAAAAAGGTGTGGGCCGTGGAGCTTGAGATGCTGGAGAGGTTTGACCAGGTATGTAAAAAGCATGGCCTTACTTACTGGGCCTTCTACGGGACCCTCCTTGGGGCGGTGAGGCATCAGGGTTTTGTCCCCTGGGATGACGACATCGACCTGGTGATGTTCCGGGATGATTACGAGAGGCTCAAGACCGTGGCGTCACGGGAGTTTCGGGAGCCCTATTTTTTCCAGGACGCTTACACGGACCGGAGGATCTGGGCCCTCTCAAAGATCCGGGACAGCCGGACCACAGGGATTGAGTTCCGTGACCTGAGAGACTTCCACCAGGGGATCTTTATCGACATTTTTCCGTTGGACAGTGTAGCGGAGGAAAATCATGAGGAGTCCGCCGGACTCAGGGACACACAGGGGTTGCTTTGGTCCATGGTCACAGACCCTATCAATGTGCTGCTCCTCTTGAAGCGGGAACTGCTGGAAGGGAAGAGGAAACCCTCGGATATCCAGATTTTTCTGGAAATCGCTGAGAAAGACGTAAGGGAACGGTTCCGGCTCTTTGAGGAGTTCAACTTAACCCACTTTGGAGAGACCGGGGAGGTGAACTATATCACCTATGATCTAATTCCCTGTAATTATAAAAGTGTGAGAAGGGATTGGTTTCGTGAGACTCAGTATCTCCCATTTGAGCACTTGATGATTCCAGTACCCGGAGAGTATGACAAGATCCTGACCCGGTGCTATGGGGATTACCATCAGCTAGTGCGGGGAGGAACCGCCCACGAGAACATTATTCTGGACCCGGATATCCCCTATGAGGAATATTTCGCCAGATACCTTTCAGAAGGAGGAGCGGTGGAATGAGTGGGATAGGCCAGACATTTTTTGAGGAAGAAGTTCGATGGGATTTCCTGGTGGAGAAAAAGAGGAAAAGGGTATGGACCGTGGGATGATGACATTGACCTGGTGATGTTCCGGGATGATTATGAGAGATTCCAGGCCATCGATCCCCAGGAATTTAAGGAGCCTTACTTCTTTCAGGGACCATACACGGTCCGAAGGATATGGCCTTTGTCAAAAATCCGGGACAGTCGGACCACGGCAATCCAGTTTCAAAACCTGAGGGATATGTACCAGGGAATCTTTATCGACATTTTCCCCCTGGACAGCGTGCCTGATGGCGTCAACCGGTCTTTCACGGGAGTTTTTGAAATGGAGAGACTGCTGTGGAATATGGTGAAGGACCCTGCCGAAACACTGGCCGGACTGAAACAAAAATTCCTGGAGGGGAAAAGACGGTCCAGGACTTGAAACTCTTTTTAGTGATCTCAGAACAAGAGGCGAGATCCAGGTTCCGGCTTTTTGAGGATTTCTGTGCGGATCATTTTGGGGAGGCGGAGAGTTTAAATCACATCATGGATGAGATTTTTAAGACAGATTATAAGAGCGTTAAGAGAGAGTGGTTCCGAGATACGGTATATCTTCCCTTTGAGCATCTCTAAGTCCCCGCGCCTGCTGATTACGAAAAAATATTGACACAGTCATATGGAGACTATCATCAGTTGATTAAAGGGACAAGCGCGCGTGAAGGCGTCATCCTGGAGCCGGATATTCCATGGAATGAGTATTTTGCCAAATATCTCTAAGCCACAGGTGAACTTGTCCGCTCCGCTGCCCTTGACATCATGGGAAGCGGAGGCTTTCTGCTGAGCAATTTTCAGTCCGACTTTCTGGGATCGCTCACGCCTGGGGAAGATTTTGTTTTTTATGAGGATTAGAGGGATCTGCTGGATAAGATCAATTACTATCTGATCCATGACAAAAAGCGGGAGGAAATCGCCCGGAACAGCCCTGACAAGGTGGCGGTAGCCCATACCTACCGGCACCTTGTCAGGGAGATGTTTGATTTTCAGATAATAGGAGGGACACGCTATGAAAGCGCTAATCTTAAATTCCGGTATGGGAAGCCGCATGGGGGATCTCACCTCCCATCAGCCTAAATGCCTGACGCGACTCTCCCCAGGGGAGACGATTCTCAGCCGTCAGCTGAGACTCCTGGCTGAGGAGGGAATCCAGGAGGTGGTCATGACCACCGGCTACCAGGAGGGGGCTCTGGTCAACTACTGCGGCCGCCTGGATCTTCCCCTCCACATCACCTTTGTTAAAAACCCCGCCTACGAGAACACCAACTACATCTACTCCATCTATCTCGCCCGCCGGCTCCTTGACGACGATATCCTTCTCCTTCACGGGGACCTGGTCTTTGAGAGCCCGGTTTTGGAGTCGGTCCTGACAAGCCCCGTGAGCTGCGTGGCGGTCAGCTCCTCGGCGGAGCTTCCGGAAAAGGACTTTAAAGCCGTAATCCAAAAGGGCCTGGTTACAGGGATCGGGGTGGAGTTTTTCCAGGAGGCTCTGGCCGCTCAGCCTATGTACCTGCTTAAGAGGCGGGAGTGGCGGGTATGGCTGGGAAAGATCACGGAGTGGTGCGAGGCGGGAAGGGTCCAGTGTTACGCGGAGGAGGCCTTCAATGAGGTCTCCCGTTCCTGTCCCCTCTCCCCCCTGGACGTAAAGGATCAGCTGTGCGGGGAGGTGGACAGCCCGGAGGATCTGGCGGTGGTGTCGTCCAGGCTGAGGGAGAGGGAGTCCAGGACCGTGTACATGTGCTTTTCCACGGATATCCTCCACAGCGGCCACATGGCCATCATAAAGAGGGCGAGCAAGCTGGGGAGACTGATTATAGGGGTGTTGTCGGACGAGGCGGTGATCAGCTATAAGCGTTTCCCCCTGCTGCCCTATTCCGAGAGGAGGGCCCTGCTGGAGAACATCCGCGGGGTATATAAAGTGGTGGAGCAGAGGACCTTAAGCTACCGTGAGAACCTGGAGAAATACCGTCCGGCCTACCTGGTCCACGGGGACGACTGGGCCAGAGGGGTTCAGAGGCCGGTCCGTGACGAGGCGGCGGAGGTTCTGGCCGGCTACGGGGGAACCCTTGTAGAGTACCCTTACGCCAGGGAGGAGAAGTACCGGGTTCTGGAGGAGAGAGCCAGGGCGGACCTGTCTCTGCCGGACGTGAGGAGGTCCAGGCTGCGCAGGGCCATGTCCATGAAGGGCCTGGTGACGGCCCTGGAGGCCCACAGCGGAATCACGGGACTGATCGGGGAGAAGACAGTGGTGTACAAGAACGGGGAGGCCCGCCAGTTTGACGCCATGTGGGTCAGCTCCTTATGCGATTCCACGGCCAGGGGGAAGCCGGACATAGAGGTGGTGGACATGAGTTCCCGTTTCCGGACCGTGGACGAGATCATGGAGGTGACGACGAAACCCGTCATCTTTGACGGTGACACGGGAGGTCAGCCGGAGCATTTCGCGTATACCGTGAGAACCCTGGAGAGGCTGGGGGTGTCCATGGTGATCATCGAGGACAAGACGGGACTGAAGAAGAACTCCCTGTTCGGTACGGAGGTGTATCAGACCCAGGACAGTATTGAAAATTTCTGCCAGAAGATCCGGGCGGGGAAGAGGGCGAAAAAGACAAAAGATTTCCTAATCTGCGCCAGGATCGAGAGCCTGATCTTAGAGAAGGGGATTGAGGATGCCCTGAGGAGAGGGAGGGCTTATGTGGAGGCGGGAGCGGATGCGGTCATGATCCACAGCCGGAAGAAGGACCCGGGTGAGATCTTTGAGTTTGTGGAGAGATTCCGCCAGGAGGATAAGGAGACGCCTGTGGTGGTGGTGCCCACCGCCTTCAGCGGGGTGAGCGAGGAGGAGTTTAAGAGCCGTGGGGTGAATGTGGTGATCTACGCGAACCACCTGACCAGGAGCGGGTTTCCGGCCATGGAGAGGGCGGCCAGGCTGATCCTGGAGAACCGCAGGGCCGAGGAGTGTGACGAGATCTGCATGCCCATCAGGGAGATCATCACGCTGATTGACGGGGAGGGGACATGACCCCGGACAGGAAAGAGGAG
>CAJUSJ010000004.1:1643-102660 GCA_910588865.1 uncultured Lachnospiraceae bacterium | reverse complement strand
CGGTTTTAGTGGGAGTGGCGGATACCTTCATGGTAAGCTACGCGGGAGAGGCGGCTGTGTCAGGAGTTTCCCTTGTGAACATGTTCAACACGGTTTTTATTTACCTTTTCTCCGCGTTGGCGGCAGGCGGCGCTATCGTGGTCAGTCAGTATATCGGCAGCAGGGATCAAGAGAACGGCAATCTGTCCTCAGGGCAATTGATGATGGCGTCAGCGGTATTTTCCATAGGGATTATGGTATTTGTCTTGATTTTCAATGAGCGGCTTTTAAGGCTTCTTTTTGGAGAAGTGGATGGGGACGTGATGGGGGCGTGTGTGACGTACTTAAGAATCTCCGCTTATTCCTATCCGGCCCTTGCCATTTATAACGCGGGCGCGGCCATGCACCGGAGCATGGGAAAGACCAACGTTACCATGTACCTTTCCGCGGCTTCCAATGGGATCAACGTAGTGGGCAACGCCATCGGCGTGTTTCTGCTCCGCGCGGGAGTAGCCGGAGTGGCTTATCCTTCCCTTATTGCCAGGGTGTTCTCAGCGGCAGTCATTACATGGATGTGTTTTAATAGAAAGAACCTGGTGTGGCTGGAGTGGAAAAAGATTTTCTGCCGGGATGGAAACATGATCAGGAGGATCCTGGGAATCGCCATACCAAACGGCATCGAAAACGGCTTATTCCAGCTGGCGAAGGTGGCCTTAAGCAGTATCACCGCGTTGTTTGGCACCGTGCAGATCGCCGCCAACGGCGTGGCCCAGAGCTTCTGGTCCGTAGCGGCCCTTATGGGAACAGCCATGGGCCTTGCCTTTGTCACGGTCATCGGACAGTGCATGGGGGCCAATGACAGGGACGCGGCGGAATATTATATGAGGAAACTTCTCCGTCTCACCTTTGTAACATCAATCATATGGAACGGGCTGATTCTGGCGGTATCCCCCCTGGTGTTAAAGGGATATGCCCTGTCGGCGGAGGCGGCCGGTCTGGTAGTAATCCTGATCTTGATCCACAATGTGTTCAACGCGGTGTTCTATCCCCTTTCCGGAGCATTGTCCAACGGGCTTCGGGCGGCGGGGGACGTGAAGTTTACTATGTACATCAGTCTTGCGTCAACGGTGGCGGGCCGGGTGGTATTTTCCGTGATACTCGCGGTGTGGCTGAACATGGGAGTCATCGGAATCGCCCTCGCCATGTGCCTTGACTGGGGAATCCGGGCGCTGGTCTTCTGGGTCCGGTTCGTCAGGGGAAGCTGGAAAAAGTTCAGCGTGATTTAAGAACAGTCCGCTGGCGGGACCGCGGGTGATAACGGAAGGAAGGCAAATGGGATGCCTTCCTCTGGCCCAGGGGTGAGAGAACGATTTTGCCGTAAGAAATCAGGGGAAAAAGAGTATGACGACCAGAAACTGGAGAAGATCACCATGGTCATGACCCTGAAAAAATTCGGATTTGGCAACCAGGAGATTGCTGACTATTTCTGTCTGGAGGAAAAGGGCTTTCTGTATTGAAATGGACATTGCTCTGTGATACAATAAAACAAACCTGTTATGCCCACCCGGCTGGCGACAGAAAAGGGATTGGGCCTTTTTGAATGGAGAGGAGGATTTTCATGAAAAAGTTTGATGTAAAAAGTTTTGCGGCGGGTGTTCTTGTGGGAGCCTTGGGACTGACAACGGCATTTGGGGCAACGGGGATTAAGTCTGCCGGGTTAAGTGATATGACCATGACCCTGAATGGCACCCCCCTGTCTCTTGCCAAGTCCCTGGTTTTGGTTGCCATGGACAATGAGGAGAATTCCAGTTTATATGTGCCGGCGGATGAGGTGTTTGAAAAGCTGGGATATGGGGTTCATTATGACAGTGTAAGGAATACAGTTGATTTGATCTCTGGCAATGGAGGCTCCCAGGATGCTGCCGGGAACGGGGCGGTCCAGGGGAATGTGGTTTTTGATCTGGAGAATCATGCCGGTCAGAGGAACATAGCGGAATCCGGCTCTTTCCAGGCAGAGCAGAATCAGACCCTTGTTTTAACCATAACCTCGGATATTCAGGACGGGACCGTGAATTTGTTTTTATTTGACCCTAATGGAAAGGAGCAGCGGATTACAATCAGCTCCGGGAACTTATCAAAGGAGATTCCTTTGGAGAAAGGAACCTGGCAGTATAATTGTTCCGGCGTGTTCAAGGATGGCGGGACTGTGAAGATTGTGGGAACCGTGAAGGAAGGCTGACATTTTAAAAAGCGGGGCTGCCGTAAAAGGATGAATGGACACAATATAGGCCGCGGACCAGCGGTAAAGTATGGCTGTATATTGTGGAACCATTTCACTTTGGGGCAGCTCCTTTCATTATCGCGGCGGAAGGGAGTTGATGAATTTGTCGGGTTCAAAGGTTTTGGATGGGGAGTTTCGGTTAAGGGATATAATCTATAAGGTTACCAGAACATTTCTCAGCGCTGTTTATGAGAATATGGAGCTGGTGTTGTTTCCTGAGGTGGAGGCCAGGACAGAGGACCCGGCTGTGGAGTATGAGATGAGGTCGGTTCGTCTGTATCACAACAATGGTTTTCGCGCTCATGCCGCCGCCTTTGGGGAGTTGAAGGGAAAGAGGTTTGTCTGGACCGATGAGTATAATGAGGATGAGGAGGAAGCGGGGTTCTTGTGTGTTCAGGAGCATGAGAGTGTGCAAAAGGGAACGATTGAGATACTGGAGGCGGATACAGAAAGGCTGACGATTAAATGGAGCGGAGAGGCGGTTGTGGGGTGGAGCGAGAAGTATGGGGGCAATGTTCCTTTTGAGACGGTTTTTACTGTCAGGCTTCCTGATCGGGTCACTTATTGCCTGGATGCTTTCTCCGGAACGGAAATGAAAATAGATGACAGTACCTGTCTTAAGCTGCTGAACTTAGAGGAGTTTAACCAGGAGGCTGCCCGGGTGTCCGAGACCAGGGCGTGGGAGGATTTTAACACGGTTTTGAGATTTTGTCTCACGTTTGAGGGCAGGGATTATATGGGGGAAGTGGTTTTTACGAATGGAAAGAATCATCATGAGCTGAAAATGGAGCCGGGATGCCCAAGGAAGATTTGGTTCAGGAATGTGGATTATAATTTGAGGGCAAGGTATGAGGTGTTTTCTTTTGAGATTGAATGATCAGGCGGGGAAGAGAGGGAACATTTATGGAAATCAAGCCATTGGAGCACAGGTTTTCTGTGTGTAAAGTCAGGGATTATTCTCAGGTCAATTTCCAGGAGGAGTTCTGTTTTACGGGGAGAACCGATGAGGAATTTTCCCTGGTCTGTCAGACGGACCATGTGCCTGAGAATACGGCGGAGCGTGATGACGGCTGGAAGGCTTTTCGGATTCAGGGGATTTTGGATTTTTCGCTGATCGGGATCCTTTCGGGGATTACGGCCCTGCTGGCTGACCATAATATTGGGATTTTTGCCATTTCCACTTATAACACGGACTATATTTTGACCAAGGAGGAGCATTTCAAAAGGGCTCTGGAGATTTTGGCCGCTTCCGGTTATAAGGTGGGGTGAGCCAGGTCAAGGTCCTGTCTTCCCGGGACCTGGCGGATAACCCGAAACGGTGGGTGTCAGATACGTTTTTAATAGGAGGGATTGTCATGAGGAAAAGGGGAAGTCTGCCTCAGATTAAGCTGTCGGATTCCCAGAGGGAGAAGCTGAGGGAGGAGATCGGGGCGTTTTATCTGGACGTGCGGGGGGAGGAAATCGGGATGATAGAACAAATTCAATTGATGGATTTGTTTGAGGAGAAATTAGCGCCTGTTATTTACAACCGGGCCCTGGAGGATGCGAAGCGGTGGTTTGGACAGGTTATGGAGAACGCGGAGTCGGATTTTTATGGGCTGTATAAAGATGAAGGGTGAGATGATCCGCTATGGGAACAGGGGGGATTTGGGGCTGCTTAAGGGCCATGATACCCACATTTCCGGGGAGGAGCTTGGGAACGCGCTGGAACAGGGCAGGGTCCTGATGGCCTACGAGGGACAGAAGTTTGCGGCCTGGCTGAGGTATCATTTATTCTGGGACCAGATCCCTTTTATGAGTATGCTTTTTTGCATGGAGGGGAAAAGGGGACAGGGGTATGGAGGAAGACTGGTTGATTTCTGGGAAGGGGAAATGGGGAGAAAGGGGTTTGGCATGGTGCTGACGTCTACGCTGTCCAGCGAGGGGGCTCAGCATTTTTACAGGAAAAGAGGGTATGTGGATTGCGGTTCTCTGCTGCTGCCGGGGGAGCCGCTGGAGATTATTCTGCGGAAAGAGCTGGTGAGTGATTATGAGGGGCAGGCTTAAATGGCTGTATTAAACGAAAATAATGTGAAGCATGTGGAGTTTTGGTTTGGACAATAATAAGGATAGAAGCAGTGCCGTGGAGAGGAATAAAATGGTAATTAAAAGTATAACGTTGAAAAATTACAGATGCTTTGAAAATATCCAGGTGGATTTTCATGAGAAGCTGACGGTAATCGTCGGAGATAACGGTTCTGGGAAAACTTCTATCCTTGAAGGCATGGCTGTCTCTTTGGGAACCATGTTTACGGGATTGGATGGACGAGCCGGTATAAGCATTAATAAAAAGGATGCCAGGTTAAAAACATATTGGATGGGGGATTCTGAAGATGTTCAGCCGCAGTATCCGGTAGAAATAACTGCCATGGGTGATATAGATGGACAAGGGATTACATGGAAGCGGTCTCTAAATGGAGAAAACGGAAGTACGACCGTAAAAGACGCAAAAGCTATGATCGATATAGCAAAACGCTACCAAAAACGTCTGCGTGATGGGGATGTATCCTTAGTGCTTCCGATGATTGCGTATTATGGTACCGGACGTTTGTGGGACTATCATAGAGAAAAGAAGACAGACACTTTTAAAGATAATACGAAAACAAATGGTTATATTGACAGTCTGGATGGAACGGCCAACGTTAAACTGATGATGAACTGGTTTAAAAAGAAAACGATTCAGAGAATGCAAAAATGTTCAGACGGACTGAGGGAGCTGACGGAACTGTCGGTTGTCTATGGAGCGATGCAGAAGTGTTATGAACGTATTACAGGACATCAGAGAGTGGATTTTGATTATAATCTGGATACTAATGAGATTGAATGCCGCTATATTGACGGAGATGGACTTCAGATGAGCATTCCGTTGTCACAGTTGAGCGATGGATATAAAAGTACCATTAGTCTTATTGCCGATATAGCCTATCGAATGTCTATATTAAATCCACAGCTGGGAATTGATGTAATTAATAAAACAGATGGGGTAATCTTGATTGATGAGGTAGATCTGCATCTGCATCCCGCATGGCAGCACCGCGTTCTTGGAGATTTGCGGGAGATTTTTCCCAGAGTTCAGTTTGTTGTCACAACCCATGCGCCAGCGGTTGTCAGCAGCGCGAAGAGTGAGAATCTTGTGATATTAAAGAATTATGAGATAGAAGATACGGCTGCGGAGATATATGGAAATGATGTAAATTCTATACTGAAAGATATTATGGGCGTATCAGACCGCAATCCCGCTATCGCGGAACTTTTCACTCGGTTCTATTCGTTGTTGAATGATGGGCAGTACGACAGAGCGGAAAAGATTCTGGATGAGATCGACGGGCAGAGAGACTACCATGATAAGGAAGTGGCTGCCGACCGAGTAAAGTTAAAGTTGGAAAGAATCCGGGGAGGGCAGAAATGATCGAGGTAAAAAAGGGGATCGAACCGGCTGGATTGAAAGAGTTGAGAGAGGATCCTATGTTAAGCGGTCTTTCGCCCAAAGATATGTTCGCGGAGCTGCGGAATCCTTTGAAAGCCCTGATTATTGAAAGCCTGCGGCATGATCAGGGACAGCTTTGTGTATATTGCATGAGCAGAATTCCGAGAGAAGATAAGGATCCAGGCATAGCGGGAACAACAATAGAACATTTTATACCCGTTGAACCGAAAGATGGGCGTGATGTAGGACAGGCTTTAGATTATAATAATTTGTTTGCGGTCTGCCATGGAAATGTGAAAAAGCGTATGAAAGGCATGCGCAGAGTCAGAACCACAGATGATTTGACTTGTGATAAGCATCGGGAAAATACAGAGTTTCGGAAGATCAATCCATGTAAGAAGGAAACATTGCAAACAATTTTCTATACATTAGATGGCAGGATTGATGCGTCAGATCCGGATGTACGGTTTGATTTAGTGAATACATTAAATTTAAACTGTGCATCCGCGCCTTTAATAGCTGAAAGGAAAGCCGCTTTAGACGAGTTGATCAATGAGATCGGAAAGGTGGATATAAAATTTTTACATACTTATTGCTCAGAAATGTTGAACGCGTTCCTGGAGGAAGGGAATCCCAAAACACCTTATGTGGGAATTTTAATGTGGTATTTGCAAACCATGGTAAAGGCATTGTCATAGGACCCATGGCTGATCAGTCATGGAGTGAACAGTAACCCCAGGACAGTTACTGCTCACATAGGTTCACAGCAACTGGCAAAAATCCATGAAAATCGCCTGCGGCGATGGGATTTTTGCTCTCTGGCCCAGTTTATCACACGGTCAGCGCGGCAAGCGCGCAGACCTACCTGAACAGTAACCCCAGGACAACAATCTGTCTGACGACAACTGTGAATTAGCTTGAATTAAAGCCCGAATAATAGTATAATTATTTCCAGGGACTGGCATGTTTTGCCAGAGCGTTTATGAAACGCCTGAATATTTTTAAATCCAAGGAGGACACGATTATGGTCAACTGGAACAATATGGATACTCTTTCTTCATTCCAGGAGCTTTTGAAGGCGGAGAAGGTGGATCTGGCCCAAGTGATGAGTGGTGAGAACGGCGGGGAGAGAGTTAAAAAGTACAGTGTTCCCATGGCGGAAGGCATGGTCTACAACTATGCCGCGAAGCAGGTGGATGACGCGGTCTTGGAGGGTCTTGCGAAACTGGCCGACGAAGCCCAGCTGACGGAAAAATTTGAGGCTCTTTACAACGGGGAAGTCATCAATACAGGGGAGAAGCGCATGGTGCTTCACCACATGACCAGAGGGCAGTTAGGGGATGCTGTTGTGACAGACGGCGTTAATAAACGGGACTTCTATGTGGGAGTCCAGCAGAAGGTGGCGGAGTTCGCCAAAAAGGTACATGCCGGTGAGATCACCAACGGGGCAGGGGAGAAATTTACCACTGTAGTCCAGATCGGTATCGGCGGAAGCGACCTGGGTCCCCGGGCCATTTATCTGGCTCTTGAGAACTGGGCGAAGAAGCATGATACCCTTAAGATGGAAGCAAGATTTATCAGCAACGTGGACCCGGATGACGCGGCGGCTGTTCTGAACTCCATTGATGTGGCCCATTCCCTTTTTGTTCTTGTTTCCAAGTCAGGAACCACTCTGGAGACCCTGACCAATGAGTCCTTTGTAAAAGACGCTTTAAAGAATGCCGGACTGGATCCGTCCAAGCATATGGTGACAGTTACCAGTGAGACATCCCCTCTGGCCAAGAGCGATGATTATCTGGCTGCTTTCTTTATGGATGATTATATCGGAGGAAGGTATTCTTCCAGCTCCGCGGTTGGGGGAGCGGTTCTGTCCCTGGCCTTTGGACCGGAAGTGTTTGAGGCGTTTTTGGAGGGTGCCGCTGAGGAGGATAAGCTGTCTAAGAATAAAGAGCTGTCCAAGAATCCTGCCATGCTGGACGCGCTGATCGGCGTCTATGAGCGCAATGTGCTGGGATATCTGTGCACGGCGGTTTTGCCCTATTCTCAGGCATTAAACCGTTTCCCGGCTCATTTGCAGCAGCTGGATATGGAATCCAACGGCAAGAGCGTGAACCGTTTCGGTGAGCCGGTGAATTATCAGACAGGTCCGGTGATCTTCGGTGAACCGGGAACCAACGGACAGCACTCTTTCTACCAGCTGCTCCACCAGGGAACTTCCGTCGTGCCTCTCCAGTTCATCGGGTTTAAGAACAGCCAGATCGGAACGGATGTGGTGATCCAGGACAGCACCAGCCAGCAGAAGCTGTGCGCCAATGTTGCCGCCCAGATCGTGGCCTTTGCCTGCGGAAAGTCTGATGAGAACCGGAATAAGAATTTTGAGGGCGGACGTCCTTCCAGCATTATCATCGGCGATCAGCTGAATCCAAGGACCTTGGGAGCCCTTTTGTCACACTTTGAGAATAAAGTGATGTTCCAGGGATTTGTGTGGAATGTAAACAGCTTTGACCAGGAAGGCGTGCAGCTTGGAAAGGTGCTGGCCAAGAAGGTGCTGGCTCATGAGACAGACGGCGCGCTGAAGGTTTTCAGTGATTTGCTGAATATCTAAATCCAGCTGAATGTGACAAGGGAACAGAGGAAAGGCGGACATGCTCTGAAAGAGGGGTATGTCTGCCTTTTGCGTGTAAAGACCTACAGGAGGAAAGGATATGGATCACAAAGGTACAAAGATCATAGAGACAGAGCGTCTGATACTCAGGCCATTTTGTGAAGCTGACGGGGAGTTTATGTTCCGTAACTGGGCAGCGGACCCAGAGGTGACGAAATTTTTGACCTGGCCTGCTCATGAAAACCTTCAGGTGTCAAAGCAGGTGGTGGAAAGCTGGATAAAAGATAACCAGAACCCTAAGAGCTATCAGTGGGCTGTGGAATTAAAGGAGATCCATGAGCCCATAGGCAGCATCAGCGCCGTGGAAACAGACGACAGAACCAGGTCAGCGACCATAGGCTACTGCATCGGGCGGGACTGGTGGGGACAGGGGATCACGGCAGAGGCGCTGAAGGCGGTGACAGCATTCTTTTTTGATGAGGTTAACGCGAACCGTGTCAGTGCTTACCACGATCCCAGAAATCCGAATTCCGGTAAAGTCATGAGAAAATGTGGTATGCGCTATGAGGGGATCAAAAGAGAAGGCGGCGTCAACAACCAGGGCATATGTGATGAGGTGTGGTATTCTATTTTAAAAAGCCAGTACAAAAAGGAGACCGGATCCGACGAAATATGGGATAAGCTTTATGAAACAGCTATCCGGGTTCAGAGGGGAAGAAAGATCTCGGATTATGTGGAGGCAGGCGGCGTGGCGGCGGCTATCCTGACCCGGGCGGGGAATATTTATGCCGGAGTGTGTGTGGATACTTGTTCCACACTGGGGATATGCGCTGAGAGGAACGCTATTTTCAATATGCTGACAAACGGGGAGCATGAGATTGTGAAGGTGGTCGCGGTCATGTCCGATGGACATGTGGGAGCGCCCTGCGGAGCGTGCCGGGAACTGATGGTTCAGCTGATGCCAAAGGACTATAAAGGTATTGAGATACTTATGGATTATGAGAAAAAACGGGTGGTCACCCTTGGGGAACTGACGCCGGAGTGGTGGATCTAGGGGGGACTTGAACAGTAACACGGCGGCATGAGGTGTTATAAACAGAAATTGGAGGAACACTATGAACAGCGAAAAAAAGTATTCATTTAATGATCTCACCCATATCATAGCCAAGCTCCGGTCCGACGAGGGGTGTCCATGGGACCGGGAACAGACCTATGAGAGCCTGAAGAAATGTCTTGCCGATGAGGCCCAGGAGGTCTTTGACGCGGTGGACAACCAGGACATGGAGAACCTGTGTGAGGAGCTGGGGGATGTGCTTTTGCAGGTAATGCTTAACAGCCAGATCGCCAGAGAACAGGGAGTCTTTACAATTGACGATGTGATCGACGGATTGTGCCGCAAATTGATACGCCGCCATCCTCATGTTTTCGGCGGAGTGAAGGTGAATTCCCCGGAGGAAGGGCTTGCTCTGTGGAATGCTATAAAAGCGCGGGAAAAAGCGGAAAGACCTTGACAAACCATGGCAAAAAAGCTATATTAAAAAATGCTATAAGTTTGAGCAGTTGTTTATAGGAGGCAGGAAGAACTGCCATGGTCGATTTAGGAGGAATATTTCAATGAACAAGACGGAGTTGATCGCAGCAGTAGCTGAAAGTGCGGAGATTTCTAAAAAGGACGCGGAGAAGGCGCTGAAGGCGTTTGTAGATGTTGTTTCTGATGAATTAGTAAAAGGAGAGAAGGTTCAGCTGGTAGGTTTCGGCACCTTTGAGGTTACAGAGAGAAAAGAAAGAGAAGGAAGGAATTTACAGACCAAGGAGCCTATGATCATCCCGGCTTCCAAGACACCCAAGTTCAGACCGGGAAAGGCCCTTAAGGATCTGGTAAACGCGTAACATATGAGATTAGATAAGTTTTTGAAGGTGTCGCGGCTGATCAAGAGGCGCACCGTCGCCAATGAGGCCTGCGACGCGGGACGGGTTTTGGTGAATGACAAGCCGGCCAAGGCGTCCCTGAATGTGAAGACCGGTGACAGGATCGAGATTCAGTTTGGCACCAATTCGGTGAAAGTGGAAGTCCTGGATGTCCAGGAGACCGTGAAGAAGGATGAGGCCAAGGAGCTTTACCGTTATATTTGACGAATAAACCGGCAGACCCCCTAATATACTTAATCAGAGACATAAGTATATTGGGAGGTCTTTTTTGATGGAAGAGAAGACAGGCATAAGACCCCACAGGCTGATGATGCACAACCGCTCCGCCTTGAGCGTCACGGGGATCAGGGATGTAGTTTCTTTTGACGAAAATCAGGTAATACTGGACACGGATATGGGACTCCTGACCATGAAAGGGAAAGACCTGCATGTGAGCCGTCTGACTCTGGAAAAGGGGGAGGTGGATATAGACGGCTCCGTGGACAGCTTGGCGTATTCCTCCAATGAGGCTTACCGCAAGTCGGGAGAATCCCTGTTTAGCCGTCTGTTCCGGTAAGGAGGGCCTTTATGAGTATGGTCATTCGCTACGAGGCCCGTCTGTTCCTTATGAGTGTGGGCACAGGGGCCGGGCTTATGGTGGTTTACGACTGTATAAGAGTGTTCCGGCTTTTGTGCCCCCACAGGCCATGGGTCGTGAATGTGGAGGATCTTTTGTACGGATTGTACTGCGCGGTTATGACATTTATGCTTCTCTATGAGCAAAATGACGGCAGTCTCAGGGGTTTTTGCGTGGCCGGGGTCATACTGGGTATGGCGGCCTATCAGTACCTTGTGAGCCGCGTAGTCCTAAAGTACTTGCAAAAGCAGATAAAATGGATTAAAATGAGAGTCAGAAGGCATCAGAACCGTTCAAGACAGGAGAAAAGATGAGTAAGACCAGAAGATCCGTGAGGAAAAGAAAAGAACGGTTGGGCAGCCATATGGCCCTGGTGGGGATTACATTTGTGGTAATCAGTCTGGCGGTGGTGGTGAACTTTCGGGGAGCGGCCTTAAGAGAGAAGGATCTGGCGTACCAGATAAGAGAAGAGAATCTAAACAGACAGGTGGAAGAGGAGAAGGAGAGAGCCCGCCAGCTGGAGGAACAGAGGATCTATGTGCAGACCAAGGAGTACATCGAGAAAGTGGCCAAGGAGAAGCTGGGCCTGGTGAATCCGGATGAGATCCTTCTGAAGCCTGAGCAGTAGGGGCTGGATTGTCGGAACCTGTCGAATACTTTTTCGGACAAGCAGCGATGATTTGACAAATATTTCCCTTTTGACTGTGTATAATGCATGTGGGGGATTTCCGTCCAAGGGGCGGGGATCTGTATGCGAGGTCAGGAGGGATTTTTGTGTTTTACCGGAAAAACTGCCATAGAGATATGGCTGATATCCATGTATATACAGCGAGAAAATTAAGCGATATGGCCGGCTCCCTGGAGGAGCTGGCCAAAAGCCTTGACCAGGAGAGAGGGGCAGGGCGGAGTTTAAGCAGGGAGGACGGCCTGGCGGCTATGCAGATGGCGGCTGCCATGGTGTGCGGCAATTGCGGCAGGTGCAATCTTTACTCAGACAGCGAGAAGGAAGAAAGCTATTACCTGTATTATCTATTGAGGGCGTTTGAGCAGAAGGGGACCATTGAATTCGACGACATGCCCAGATTGTTTCAAGAGACCTGCGGCAGACAGAAGGATTATGTGGGGGAGCTGAACCGGAATCTGGGGCGGGCTACCATGAACCTGACCTGGAAGAACCGTTTTCTTGAGAGCAGAGACACCGTGATCACCCAGTTTCGGGAGCTGGCGGTGATATTGGAGGAGTTTGCCCACCAGATGGAACAGGCGGTGGATGTGACAGCTGAAAAGGAGCCGGAGGTGAGAAGAGCCTTCGGACGCCGCCACATGGCCATTGAAAGGCTTCTGATCCTGGAGTATGACAACAACCGGCGGGAAGCCTTCGTGACAGTGAGAACCAACAACGGCAGGTGCGTCATGTCAAAGGACGCGGCCATGTATCTGGGACAGGCTATGGGCGGACGTCCCTGGATGGCGGCCAGAGACAGCAAGGCGGTGATCAACCGGCAGTTTGCCACCATACGTTTTGTGGAGGAAGGAGCCTACCGGGTGCTGTGGGGCGTGGCCAGGCAGGCCAAGAGCGGGGAAGCCGTGTCCGGCGACAGCTACACATTTTCCCAGAACGGACCGGGGCAGGCCATCATGAGCTTGTCCGACGGCATGGGCAGCGGGGAGACGGCGGCCAGGGAAAGTCAGAGGGTTATTGAGCTGGCGGAACAGCTTCTGGCCGCGGGCTACACTCCCAGAGGAGCCTTAAAGCTGGTGAACACGGTGCTGCTGCTGGCGGGAGAAGAGCAGCATCCGGCTACCATCGACCTGTGCTGCATTGATTTGTACACAGGTGTTCTGGAGGTCATGAAGATGGGGGCAGTGGCCACCTATCTTGTCAATGAGTCCGGGGTGGAGCTTTTGGAGGCCGCTCAGACGCCGGCGGGAGTCTTAAGCCAGGCGGAGCCGGCTCTGCTGTCCAGAAAGCTGTGGGAGGATAACCGGGTGGTTATGGTCAGCGACGGGGTCTTGGAAGCCCTGCCGGGGGAAGACAAGGAGCAGGTACTCAGAGAGTACCTGGAGGACATGAGCGGAAGGGATCCCCAGGAAGCGGCAGAGAGGATCCTGGACTTTGCCATGTCGTTTTCCCCGGAAAACAGAGATGACATGACCGTGCTGACAGCAGGCATCTGGAGGCGGGCCGGGGCAGTGTGAGGCGCTCCGGGGAAAAAACAGGCAAAGACAAAAGAAGCAGGTGAATGACATGCGCAAAGAAGAGGAAGCGTTTATTAGAGAAAATCAGATGATAGACAAGGGGGACCGGGTCATCGCGGCGGTGTCGGGAGGCGCGGATTCTGTCTGCATGCTCCATCTTCTGGTGGCTCTGAAAAAAATACTGGAATTTGATATTTTCGCGGTCCATGTCCACCACGGATTAAGGGGTCAGGAGGCGGACCGGGATGAGGAATATGTCAGGGGACTTTCGGCTATGTGGGAAGTTCCCTGTCTTGTAGTTCACACGGACGCGGCCGCCTATGCCAGAAAATGGGGCATGGGGGTGGAGGAGGCGGGCCGGGAGCTGAGGTACCAAATCTTTGACCAGGAGGCAGAGCGGACAGGGGCCCGGAGGATCGCGGTTGCCCACCACATGGAGGATCAGGCCGAGACCATTCTCCACAACCTGTTCCGGGGCAGCGGTATCAAAGGGCTGGGAGGCATGGAGCCTGTGAGAGGAAAGATCATTCGCCCCCTGCTGTGGGCCAGCCGGCGTCAGATTCTTGACTATCTGGAAGAGAGGGGAATCTCCTACTGTACAGACTCCACCAACGCCTCCATGGAATATACAAGAAATAAGCTGCGCTCCATGGTGATCCCCATGGTCTGCCGGGAGATCAATCCCGGAGCGGTGGCACATATCGCGGAGACGGGAAAGAGACTTTTGGAGGCAGAGCGATATTTTGACCAGGAGGCGGACCGGCTTTGGCGGGACAACAGGATAGAAGGGAGCTTTAAGGGGCAGCGGGGTATCCGGGCAGAGGCCCTGGCGGGATTTCCGGATATTTTAAAAGGGTATGTGGTTATGAAGATCATGGGGGAGCTGACAGGTGCCAGGAAGGACATCACATCAGCCCATGTGGCCGGAATTCTTGACCTGGCCCAGAAGGGGACAGGAAGGAGCGTGGACCTTCCCCGCGGGCTGAGGGCAAGAAGAGAGTATGATGTGGTGTGGATCGAACAGGCAGAAGAGGAGGAGGCTCTGGAAGAGAAAAGGGCCTGGGAGGACTTGTTTTCCTGCCCACTTTTCACCGCGGAATGCTTTCCATCAGAAATTCTGAGGGAAAAACACCAGAAAATTCCGGAAAATAAGTATACGAAATGGTTTGATTATGATAAAATAAAGGGTACGGTATCTGTGAGGACCAGAAGGCCAGGGGATTACTTTGTTTTAAAAGACGGAAAGAAAAAGACCGTAAAAGCTTTTATGATAGACGAGAAGATCCCGCGGACACAGCGGGACCGGATCCTGCTTGTGACAGAAGGGAAGCATGTGCTCTGGATTGTGGGCCGCCGGATCAGTGAGTTTTACAAAGTGACAGATGCCACAAGACAAATCTTACAAGTGAGTATGGATGGAGGAAAGGAACATGACAGATAAGATTCGGGTCTTGATTTCGGAAGAAGACGTGAATAAGAGGATCAATGAGGTTGCCGCTTTGATCAGCCGGGATTATGAGGGAAAAGAAGTACATCTGATCTGTATCCTCAAAGGCGGGGTATTTTTTACATGCGAACTGGCCAAGAGGCTGGCGGTGCCGGTTTCCCTTGACTTTATGTCCGTGTCCAGCTACGGCGCGGGGACCACGTCCAGCGGCGTGGTGAAGATCATCAAGGATTTGGATGAACCTCTGGAGGGAAAGCATGTGCTGATCGTGGAGGACATCATCGACTCCGGAAGGACTCTGTCGTACCTGATGGAGATCCTGGCCAAGAGGGGGCCCGCGGATATCCGCCTGTGCACGCTTCTCGACAAGCCGGAACGCCGGGTGAAGAAACAGGTGAAGGTGGACTACACATGTTTTACCATACCTGACGAATTTGTTGTGGGCTATGGCCTGGATTATGATCAGAAATACAGAAATCTACCATATATTGGGGTAGTAGAACAGTAAGCCTTCACGCGCCCGGCCAGCGACGCGTCACCGTCCCATGAAGATCTGGCGGGCGCGTTTGACATACCTGAATTTAGATCGCCTGACGGCGATGAACTTTTAATGTAAGGAGGCAGTTAGTTGAGACAACGACAATCTATAAGCGGTCTGGGGCTGTTGCTGGTCATGATGATCGTCATGGCCCTGGTGTTCCGCATCTCAGGAAACATGAGTGACGAGAGCCTGACCCAGCAGGAGTACATGCGGGCGGCAGAGGGAGGCGAGATCCGGTCCGTGCTGATCCGGCCCAACAAGGAGACCCCCACGGGAGAGCTTATTTTGACCACCAGCCAGGGGGATCAGCTCCTGATCTATGTGGCTGACGTGAAGGAGGAGCAGGATTATCTCATGGGGCTGGGGATCCCCTGCACCATGGGAGGAGTGCCCCAGGAGAGCTACCTTCTGTCCATTATCCTGCCCGTGGTCCTGTCAGGCATTGTTCTGGTTGTGGTATTCATGATGATGAACGCCAGGGCGGCCGGAGGGGGTGCCAACGCCAAGATGATGAATTTCGGCAAAAGCCGGGCCCGGCTCAGCAGGGATGCCAGCAAGTACAATTTTAAAAAGGTAGCAGGCCTGCGGGAAGAGAAGGAGGACCTGGAGGAGCTGGTGGATTTTCTCAGGAATCCTCAGAAATATACGGGGGTGGGAGCCAGAATTCCCAAGGGAATCCTTCTGGTGGGACCTCCGGGAACAGGAAAAACCTTGCTTGCCAAGGCAGTGGCCGGTGAATCAGGAGTGCCCTTTTTCAGCATTTCAGGCTCTGATTTTGTGGAGATGTTTGTAGGTGTCGGCGCTTCCAGGGTCAGGGATCTGTTTGAGGAGGCCAAGAAAAACGCGCCCTGCATCGTGTTTATCGACGAGATCGACGCGGTGGCCAGGCAGAGAGGAACCGGACTGGGAGGCGGACACGACGAGAGGGAACAGACCTTAAACCAACTTCTTGTGGAGATGGATGGCTTTGGGGTTAACGAGGGGATCATTGTGCTGGCGGCCACTAACCGGGTGGATATCCTGGATCCCGCTATCCTGCGCCCGGGGCGTTTTGACAGGAAGATCGTTGTGGGAAGGCCTGACGTGAAGGGACGGGAGGAGATCTTAAGGGTTCACGCCCAGGATAAGCCTCTGGGAGACGACGTGGATCTGGAGAGGGTGGCCAGGACCACCGCCGGATTTACGGGAGCTGACTTAGAAAGCCTTTTAAACGAGTCCGCCATCCTGGCGGCAAAAGAGGGAAGAAGTTATGTGCGCCAGAATGATATCGACCGGTCCTTTATCCGGGTGGGAATCGGCACAGAGAAGCGCAGCCGGGTGATCAGCGACAAGGAGAAGAGGGTTACAGCCTACCACGAGGCAGGCCACGCTATATTGTTCCATCTTCTCCCGGATGTGGGGCCTGTGCACACCATTTCGATCATTCCCACGGGAAGCGGCGCGGCAGGCTATACTATGCCCCTGCCGGAGAAGGACGAGATGTTCAACACCAAAGGCAAGATGCTTCAGACCATCATGGTGTCTTTGGGCGGCAGGATCGCGGAGGAGCTGATCCTGGACGATATCACCACCGGGGCTTCCCAGGATATCAAACAGGCCACCGCCATCGCGAGGTCCATGGTGGTGAAATACGGCATGTCCGATAAAGTAGGCATGATCAACTATGAGACCGAGGGCGACGAGGTGTTCATCGGCAGGGAGATCGGTCATACCAAGAGTTATGGGGATGATGTGGCTGCCTCTATTGACAGCGAGGTGAAGCGGATCATTGATGAGTGCTATGAGAAAGCAAGGGCCATGATCCGGGAGCACGAGTACGTTCTGCACCGCTGTACAGAGGTTTTACTGGAAAAAGAAAAGGTGGGCCAGGCGGAATTCGAACAAATGTTCTAATATATGGATATATTGCACAAAATAATAAGATCAATTTTGGCAACTTTGTGCAGACTGGTTCTTGGATTTTTATTAGGTCTATGCTATTATAATAGACGTAACCCCCCCAATACATTATATAGTTTTTGCTACACCCCATAAGAAACGAAATACCTTCTCCTAAAAGAGCCAGCTACCCCGCTGGCTCTTTTACTGTCCGCAGGCAGGAGAATGGATAAGTTTAGTGCACATATGAGATAAAAAATGCTATTTTTCATTAGATTTTATGGTTGTATAATCAGCGGGAATCATTTAAAATAAAAGAACGTGTAAAAATACGCGATCGTTCATGTTTGGGAAGGAAAGCGGTATAATGAGATTGGAAGACCAAAGTATCATCAGACAGGCCCTGTTCAGTGACGAGAATGAGGAATTCCGGATTCCGGCAGAGCCCGATGAGGGGCAGGTGGTAAGGATTCGTTTCAGAACTGCCAAGGACAATGTAGATAATGTATATTACCAGGAAGAGGGGCAGGAAGAGAAGCCTCTTATAAAGACAGGAACAGATGGATTATTTGACTATTATGAATATAAGACAACCGTGGCGGCACATCAGATGAGATATCATTTTCGGGTGGTAAAGGGGGAGGAGTGCTGTTTTTACAACCGGCTGGGAGCGCGCGCGGAAGCGGAGAGCTGTTTTGACTATAAGATTACGCCAGGCTTTCATGTGCCCCAGTGGGCAAAAGGCGTGGTCATGTACCAGATTTTTGTGGACCGGTTTTATAACGGCGACACGGACAATGACGTGGAGGACTTAGAGTACGTGTATATCGGGAGGCCGGTATATAAGGTAAAGAACTGGGAGCAGAACCCTTCCACTATGGATGTGGGCTGCTTTTACGGCGGCGACCTTCAGGGGGTTTGGGATAAGCTGGATTATCTCCAGGAGCTGGGCATTGAGGTGCTGTATTTTAATCCCATGTTCGTGTCCCCCTCAAACCACAAGTATGACACCCAGGATTATGACCATATTGACCCCCATTACGGCAAGATCGTAAAGGATGGCGGCAGTCTGGTCCACGAGGGGGCCATGGACAACAGCCAGGCTACCAAGTATCAGATCCGGTCCGCGGACCCGGAGAATCTGGAGGCCAGCAACTTATTTTTTGCCCGGTTTGTGGAGGAGGTCCACAGGCGGGGGATGAAGGTTATTATGGACGGGGTGTTCAACCACTGCGGTTCTTTTAACAAATGGATGGACAGGGAGCGGATCTACCAGGGGATGGGGTCTTATGAGCCGGGAGCCTATGTGTCGGAAGACAGTCCCTACCATACCTTTTTTAAGTTTCTTGACCAGTCCAACTGGCCTTACAATGACAAATACGACGGCTGGTGGGGCCATGACACCCTGCCGAAGCTGAATTATGAGGGGTCTCCCAAGCTGTACCAGTATATTATGGATATCGCGGAAAAATGGGTCTCCCCGCCTTACAATGTAGACGGCTGGCGTCTTGACGTGGCCGCGGATCTGGGGCACACCAGCGAGTTTAACCATCAGTTCTGGAGGGATTTCCGCAAGGCCGTGAAGGGGGCCAACCCCAATGCCATTATCCTGGCGGAGCACTACGGGGACCCGGTAAGCTGGCTTGAGGGGGATCAGTGGGACACCATCATGAATTATGATGCCTTTATGGAGCCGGTCACATGGTTTTTGACAGGCATGGAGAAGCACAGTGACGAGTATAATCAGAACCTGTACGGAAACGGTGACTCTTTTTTCCACTCCATGTTCTATCACATGAGCCGTATGCAGACCCAGTCCGTGAATACATCCATGAATGAGCTGTCCAACCATGATCACAGCCGTTTTATGACAAGGACCAACCGGACCGTGGGCCGTATCGGCACCGCTGGCCCTGAGGCGGCAAATCGGGGAGTCAATCCGGCGGTGTTCCGGGAGGCGGTGCTGATCCAGATGACATGGCCGGGAGCGCCTACGGTGTACTACGGAGATGAGACAGGTCTGTGCGGCTGGACGGACCCGGACAACCGCCGCACCTATCCCTGGGGAAGAGAGGACAGAGAGCTTATTGAGTTCCACAAGTTCATGATCGCCCTGCACAAATATTATCCTGCCCTGAGGAGAGGTTCCTTGAAGCGGCTTTTAGCGGAATACCAGGTGATCAGCTACGGCCGCTTTCTGAAGGATAACCGGTGTGTTGTGGCTGTGAACAATGACGATAAGGAGCGGGAGCTTAAGATACCTGTGTGGGAGATCGGTATTGAGGATGAGGACCGGATGGTTCGGGTCATGTCCACCAGTGAATCCGGCTACCGGACAGGGCCCGCGCACTATTACGCTGTAGATGGGGTGCTGACTCTGAAACTGGAAAAATACAGCTCGATTTTGCTGATTTCCAACAAAAGGTCTTGATTTTTTTGCCGGTCTGTGATATTCTAAAATGGCTTTTTAAAGTTTGTGGATGGGTTCCCGAGTGGCCAAAGGGGGCAGACTGTAAATCTGTTGCGACACGCTTCGATGGTTCGAATCCATCTCCATCCATTTTCCTGTGAGGATATGCCGCAGTGGCGGAACTGGCAGACGCACAGGACTTAAAATCCTGCGGGACTAATCTCCCGTGCCGGTTCGATTCCGGCCTGCGGCATTGAAGAGCCTTGAGTATTCAGGGCTTTTTCTTTTTGCGCGGGCAAGGCAAGATGTGGATTGGATTGTTCTATTGGGACATAACATGGGATGAAAGCTGTCGCGAAGTAAGAAGATTTTATAAAAAAGAAAATAAAAAAGCGCGAGACGGGATTCGAACCCGCGACCCTCGCCTTGGCAAGGCGATACTCCACCACTGAGCCACTCGCGCATAAAAAATATTATTATCTAACGACAGACTTATTCTACCACATCTCCGATTTAAAATCAAGACCCTCTTAAAAAAATTTGGGGGGGGAGCAAGGAGGAAAATTGTGAGTTATTTTCCGTTTTTTGTGGATTTATCAGATAAGGAAGGTTTGATCGTAGGCGGAGGGGCTGTGGCTTTGAGGAAGATCGAGAAGCTTCTGCCTTATGGGCCCAAACTGACGGTGGCGGCCCTGGAGTTTGGGGAGGAGATCAGGGGCACAGAGGGTATCCGCCTTCTTGAAAGCGCTTTTATGCCCGTGATGCTGGATGGGAAGTATTTTGTCATCGCGGCTACCGATGACAGGGAACTGAATCATCGGATCGCGGATTTGTGCGGGGAGCGGGGGATATTGGTTAATGTGGTGGATGACCGGGATGAATGTGGGTTTCTCTTTCCTTCCCTGGTGAAAAAGGGGAAGCTGTCTGTGGGGATCTCTACAGAAGGAGCCAGCCCCAGCGCCGCTGTCAGGATCCGGGAGGGGTTTGAGAGGAGCATTCCGGAAAATTTTGGCAGGATTCTGGAATTTCTGGAGGAAAAGCGGCCCGTGGTGAAGGCGAAAATCGGCAAAGAGGAGAAACGCTCCCGGTTTTTCGCGGCACTGTTTGACCAATGTGTGAAAATGGGGAGAGGGCTGACAGACGAGGAATTTTGGAGTCTTTTGAGGGAGGACGGGGGGGAAAATGGGGCAGAGAGCCAGGGCGCGGTGTACCTGGTGGGAGCCGGGTGCGGCCAGGCCGACCTGATCACCGTGAGAGGCCTCCGACTTTTAAGGGCCTGTGAAGTCCTTGTGTACGATGACCTGATCGCTGAAGAGCTTCTGCGGGAGGTTCCAAAGAGGGCTCAGCGGATCTATGTGGGAAAGCGGTATGGCAAGCATTCCATGTCCCAGGAGGAGATCTGCGGCATTCTTATAGACAAGGCCAGGGAGGGGAAAATGGTGGTGCGCCTTAAAGGAGGGGATCCCTTTGTGTTCGGGCGGGGCGGGGAGGAAATCCGGGTCCTTGAGAAGGAGGGTATCCGCTGTCATATGGTGCCGGGGATCACCTCGGCTATCGGGATCCCCGGCATGGCGGGGATTCCTGTGACGTACCGGGGGGTTAGCCAGAGCGTCCACATCGTCACAGCCCACACGGCGGATACAGAGGACGGATTTTTGGCGGATCTGGATAAGATAGCGGGACTCCAAGGGACCCTTGTGTTCCTTATGGGGCTGAATCAGCTGGAAAAGCTTGCCCAAAGGCTTGTGAGAGCGGGTCGGGATGAAAAGACTCCGGCGGCGGTGATCTCAGGGGGAAATGCCCCATGTCCGGCTTTTGTAAGAGGGATCCTGGGGACGATCGCGGAGGAGACGAAAAAAAAGCAGGTGAAGGCACCTGCTGTGATCGTGGTAGGGGAGGTTGTGGGACTGGCTCACGGAAAGGCCCCGGGATAAAGGATCCTGGCCAGCTCTTCATAAGCCTCCCCCCAGCGCTCGTTGGGCTTTAGGTTGTACAGGGTGTCGTCCAGGATATGGTAGCGGCCTTCCGCTACCGCGGTGAGGCTCTGCCAGGCGGGCTGGGACAGCAGATTCTTTTCCAGTGTCCGCGTAACCGCCTCCTTGTCAGCGCCCTGGAGTACCACAAAGATAAAGTCCGGGTCAGCGGCCAGGATAGCCTCCATGTTTAAGTCCTCCAGAAGGCTGTCGCCGCTGTCCGCGATGTTGACGCAGCCCAGATCCGCGAGCATCTCTCCCAGCACGCTGCCTTTGCTGTTCTTCACCTTGCAGCTGGAGCCGGAGGCCCGGACATACAGGACAGTGGGGGAAGAACCGTCGGCAGCGGATCTGGCGCGGTCGATCTGAGCCTGGATTTCCAGGCCGTACTGCTCAAAACGCTGCCGCTGTCCGGTGATCTGGGTGCAGATGTCCAGCATGTCCAGATATTCTTTAAAGTTGCTGACCTGAAAGTAAGCCACATTCATGCCCATGGATTCCAGGGTGTCCAGCAGCTTTACGTCAGCGTCCGTGTTGCTGCTGGCAATGATGAAATCCGGGTCCGAGGCTGTCAGGATCTCCAGGTTGGGCTCTTTTGTGCCGCCTATATCCGCTACGGACGGGTCCAGACCCAGATCAAAGTAAGTCCATGTGTCGTGGGCAGCGGCTACAAGGCTGTCCTTGCCCCCCGCGAGACACCAGATGTCCGCGAAGCTTCCGATCATGGCGGCTACCCGTTTTGGGCTGTCCACTGTCACCTGGCGGCCTAAGGAGTCAGAGAAAACCACTGGTCCGGAGGCGCTGCCGCCCTCCTCCTCCGATGGGGCCTTCTGGCCCGGGGCGGAGACACCATCTTCCTCCAATGAGGCCTTCTGGTCCGGGGCAGAGACACCGCCATCCTCCGATGGAACTTCCTGGTCCGGGGTGGAATCCGTTTCCGGCTGAGGGGTGGACTCTGCCTGTGATGACGAGGACCGTGTCCCGCTCTCGGGAGCCCTCTGGCAGCCCCACAGGGATGCGGATATTGTCAGGAGCAGCGCGGCAAAAAGGGTCAGCCGCTTCCTCCGTGAAATTCTCTTGTCTCTTTTCAATACCTTCATATTTCACACTCCTGTCTTTACTATACTCCAAACCACAGTTTAAAGATCACGGCCAGGATGGGGATGGTGGCCATGGAACATATGGTAGTCATTACCACGCTGATGGAGCCGATCCGGCCCTGCTTCTCATACTTGCTGGAAGCCATTGCCACCATTGAGCCCACAGGCATTCCGATGGTCATGGCTGTCATGCAGATCAGCAGCGGGTCATCTGTGAGAAGGCTCATGTACGCGGCTGTCAGGACAGGCATGACCAGAAGCCGGATGAAGGCCATGACATAGATCCTTTTCTCGCTGAAAATATCGCGAAGCGGGTAGTTAGCCATGTTGCTGCCAACGATCAGCATGGACATGGGGGTGGTGATATTGCCGATAAAGCTGCATGGCTGCAGGATCATGTCCGGCAGGGTGATACCGGAAAACGGGATAATCAGGGCCACCATGCCTGCCAGGAATCCGGCGCTGAGAAGTCGCCTGGGCTCAAATTTGGAAGCCTGCCCCGCGTCTTTGTCCATAAGAAATGAACCATAGGTGTAGAACAGGATATTGTAGCCGAAGTTAAAAATCGTGGTGTAAAAAATAGCGGACTCCCCATAAAGGGCCTGAACAACAGGATATCCCATAAAGGCGGTGTTGGCCAGCATGACCATGCACTGGTAAACGCCCCGGCAGTCTGACGGCGCGTGGACCAGCTTTGCCGCCGCCAGGGAGATAACCGGAAACAGGAAGTACAAAAACAGGCCTGAAAACAGCATCAGAAGGATAACGCTCTGGTTATCCCCCGCCACCTGGCTGGCAGAGCTGATAATCAGAAGGGGTGCCGTGAAATTCACCACCATGGCGGACATCTTCTTGCTGGTCTCCTGATCTAAGATGTTCTTTTTGTTCAGATAGAAGCCCACAGCCATGGTGAACAGCAGCTTTGTCATGGTAACTACGATTGTCATTAGAATTCTCCCCCTTATAAAAATCCGTTCTCCCTGACACGGCCTTTGCCCGCGGACACGGATCGCTGGTTATTATGGTAGCCTATTTTTGGAAAAAAATCAATGGTTACCTAAAATACTTCTGGCTGCGCTGATGCCGTTGGCGGATGCCTGCTGCAGTCCTCTGGTGACGGAAGCGCCGTCGCCGATGGCCCGAAGGCCTTTTATGTTGGTCTCAAAATCCTTGTTCACCACCACTTTGTTGGAGTAGAACTTGACTTCCACCCCATAAAGCAGGGTCTCGTCGCTGGCAATGCCGGGGGTGACTTTGTCCAGAGCCAGAAGCATCTCCCTGATATCCACCATGATGCGGTGAGGGAGCACCAGAGATAAGTCTCCGGGAACCGCGTCCTTTAGGGTGGGGATCAGGTTGTTGCGGCAGAGCCGCTCCTCTGTGGTCCTGCGGCCTCTCTGGAAATCCCCGAAGGTCTGGACCAGAATCTTTCCGTCGCACAGCATATTGCTCAGGCGGGCAATGTGTTTGCCGTACTCAATGGGGGTTTTGAAGGGCTTGGTAAAATTCTTGGAAACCAACAGCGCAAAGTTGGTGTTTTGGGTTTTGTACTCTTTGGACTTGTAGGCGTGTCCGTTGACAACAGCCAGACCATTTTCATAATACTCTGTGGCCACCTCGCCGGATGGGTTGGTGCAGAAGGTGCGGACCTTGTCGTCAAAAGTGGGAGTGTAGTATACCAGTTTGGCCTCGTACAGATTTTTGTTGAGGAATTCCATGACCTCGTCCCGGACCTCCACCCGGACACCGATATCCACGGTGCCCACCTCGGTTTCAATGCCGTGATTTTTACAAATATGGCTGAACCAGTCAGAGCCTTCCCGGCCAATGGCGGAAACGATTTCCGGAGCATGGAAGGTCTCCCCCTTGTCAGTGACCACGGCCTTTGCCCGGCCGTCTTCAATAATAATATCGTTAACCATGGTGTTGAATTTCATCTGGATTCCCTGAGAGAGGAGATGGTCCTGGAGGCGGGTGTAAATCTTGTAGCCCTCCTCTGTGCCCAGATGACGGATAGGGCATTCGATCAGCTTTAAGTTGGCATTGATAGCCTTGCGGCGGATCTCCTGGATCTCTTTCTGCTTATCTACTCCGTACACACTGGTGTCAGCGCCGAATTTCAGATAAATGTCATCAGACTCCCGGATCAGCTCAACCGCTTTGTCATAACCTAAAATGTCGGGGAGATGTCCGCCCACGTCAGGGGACAGGGAAAGCTTTCCGTCGGAAAATGCCCCGGCACCTGCGAAACCGGTGGTGATGGAACAGGGCTTGCAGCCCACGCAGACCTTGGTGGTCCGCTTGGGGCAGGTCCGTTTCTCGATAGGACGCCCTTTCTCAATCATTAAGACCTTCAAGTCCGGTTTCTGACGGATCAGCTCGTAGGCGCAGAAGATGCCCGACGGGCCTGCTCCGATGATAATGACGTCAAACTGGTTATTTGGGTTCATGTGATCACTCCTTTTTCAAAAAAATAAAACCAACCGGGTAATGTGAATACAGCGAAAACGCTTATAGTCAACTATTACGGCAGTTGGTAGATACGCTCATCCAATTATGAACTTATATAAGCACTACCCATGGATTGTAACATAGAATCGGGAGGAGTTCAAGTGGCAACTCAATTTTAAATGGGCATACGCGGTTACCCATATTTCCTGCATGTGCTATAATATCACCAACCGGAGCCGCTGGCCGGGGCGGCGCGCCTTTCGCGGAGAGCAGGCCGCCCCCGGGGCGGAGTCCTTGCTATTAATGAAAACAGAACACAGGAGGAACCAGACAATGAAATTATCCTACCGGGTCAGAGGCGGAGCCTCCCCTCAGGGCAAACCGAGAGTTTACTTGACAGGCCACCCCGCCGACCTGCCTGCCTGTTGGGAGGACATTATCACAGATATTCTAAAAACCCAAAACTGTGCTATATACTATGATGAGGAGCCTGGGCAGCCCTTTGTCCGGGAAGAGCTTCTGCGGCTGTTGGAGCAGATGCGGCTGATTGTCATACCAGTGACCTCCCGGTTTCTCTGCCTGCCCAACAGAGCCCGGGACTTAGAATTTCCCTTTGCCATGGAGCGCCATATCCCGGTTCTGCCCTTGACGCGGGAGCAGGGGTTGGAGGCGGAGTTCAACAGAATGTGCGGAGATTTGCAGATGCTCAATAAAAATGACCCTGACCCCACCGCCCTGCCATACGCCGAAAAACTGGAAAAATTTTTATCCTCCGTGTTGGTGGGAGATCAACTGGCGGAGAAAGTGCGGGCGGCCTTTGACGCCTATGTGTTCTTAAGCTACCGGAAAAAAGACCGGGGATACGCAAAGGAATTGATGCGGCTGATTCACAAAAATGAGTTCTGCCGCGATATCGCCATCTGGTACGACGAATTTCTCGTGCCGGGGGAGAATTTTAACCAGTCCATCGCCGATGCCATGAAAAAATGCCATGTGTTCACCATGGCGGTTACGCCGAGCCTTCTGGAGCCGGACAACTATGTTATGACCACCGAGTACCCGGAGGCCAGAAAAGCGGACAAGGTTATTTTGCCCGTGGAGATGGCGGCGACCGACGAGGCGGCGCTGAAAACCGCGTTCCCGGATATCGGCGACTGTATGCGGGCTTGGGACAAAGAGGATCTCTCCCAGGCGTTTCTTCAGGCCGTGAGACAGGTGGCTGTCCTGGAAAATGACCGGTCCCCGGAACACAATTTTTTTATCGGCCTCGCCTACTTAAACGGCATTGACGTGGAGGTGGACCGGGCTCGCGCCCTGTCCCTCATCACCGACGCGGCAGAGAATGATCTTCCTGAGGCCATGAAAAAGCTGGTTGATATGTACCGCGGAGGCGACGGGGTTTCCCGGGACTACCGCGCCGCTGTCCGGTGGCAGCGGCGGCTGGCAGATTACTGGCAGCGTCGGTTTCATGAAAACGGCACCAAGGGAAATGGATTAGAATGGATATGTGCCCTGTGGAGCCTGGGCAACTGCCAGAAGGATCTGATGGATTTGCCCGGGGCAAGACAAACGTATCTGGAGATGATGAAGGTATGTCAGGATTTAAATAAGCCGGATATGCTGACAGTCAGTTACATGAACCTGGGCGGGATCTCCAGGGAGGAAAGGCATCTTTCGGAGGCGGAAGACTATTATCAGAAAGCGCTGGACTTAAGCCAAAAGCTGTGTCGGAAAACCGGGAACCAGCAATCAAAATGGAACCGGAGAAGACTTTCAGACAGCTATGAAGGCCTGGGGGATCTTTCTATGGACGAGGGAAAGCTGGACCAGGCCGAGGACTATTACCAGCGGGCCCAGGAGCTGAGGCGGCTGCTTTACGAGGAATTCGGGGCTGATGAGACAGGGATAATCCGGAGCCTTTCTGTGGGCTGCGACAGACTGGGAGATATCTCCAGGGCCAGGGGGAGGCTTTGGGAGGCTGAGGACTATTACCAGCAGGCCTTGGAGCTGCGGGGACAGATTGATCAGGGACATAAGGCGGAGCGGTCCTGGCAGGATCTTGTTGTAAGCTATGTGCGGTTAGGCGGCATTTGCGGAGACAGAGGAAAATTGGACCAGGCCAAAGATTATTACCAGAAGGCCTTGGAGCTATGCGGGCAGCTTGATCAGGAGACCAGGACCGTGGAAGCTCGGGTGAACCTTTCTGTCTGCTATACGAGGCTGGGGGATATCTTCAGGGCCCGGGAAAGCCTGGATGAGGCAGGAGGCTATTACCGGCAGGCATTGAAGCTGTGCGGACAGCTTTATAAAGAGATCAAAACCGTAGAGCTTCGGCGGTCTCTTGCGATCAGCTATGAACGGTTAGGCGGCATCAACAGGGAAGAAGACCGATTGGAGGAGGCAAGGGACTATCACCAGAAGGCCTTGGAGCTGCACAGACAGCTCTATGAGGAAAACAAAACCATTGAGGCCCAGGAGGGCCTTGCGGTCAGCTATGACAGATTGGGCGATATCTGTAAGGCCCAGGGAAGACTGGAGGAGGCCAAAGGCTATTACCAGAAGGCCCTGGCGCTGTGCCGGCAGCTTTGCGGGAAAACCGGGGCCGTAAAGGCCCGGAGAGACTTGGGCACGGTCTATGGAAGCCTGGGTGATATCAGCCGGGCCCAGGGACATCTGGCCGAAGCGAAAGAATATTATGGAAAAAGTCTGGAACTGAGAAAACAGCTGTGCCAGGAGACCGGGACCATAGACTCGCGGCAGGGACTGGCGGTCTGTTATGACCAGCTGGGCAATGTCAGTCAAGAGGAAGACCATCTGGCCGAGGCCAGGACCTATTACCTGCGGGGGCTGGAAGTGAGCCGGCAGCTGTGCCAGGAAACCCCAACCCCCCAGGCACGAAAGGGTCTGGCGATCTTCCGCGAAAAGCTGGGCGACATCAACAGGGTCGAGAGAAATCTGGATGAGGCGAAAGCCTATCATCTCCAGGGCATGGAGCTGCGGAGACAGCTGTGCCGGGAGACCAATACCATAGAATCCCGAAAAAGTCTTGCTATGAGCTATAAAAACCTGGGGGATATCAGCCGGGAACAAGGAAATCTGACCGAGGCGAGAACCTATTACCAGCAGGCACTGGAGCTGGACAGACAGTTGTACCAGGAAACCAAAACCGTACAAGCCAAAAGGAGCCTGTCCATTGGCCTGGAATCCCTGGGCTCCCTATCCATGGACGAAAAAAATTTAGCCCAGGCGAAACGTTATTACATCCAATGCCTGGAGCTGCGCAGGCAGTTGTGCCAGGAAACCGAAACCGCGGATTCACGGCAGATCCTTTCCTCCAGCTACGACGATCTGGGTGACATCAGCAGAGAGGAAGGAAATTTAACCCAGGCCAAGGCCTATTATGAGAAAAGCCTGGAATTGCGCGGAACCTTGTGGGAAGAAACCAGGACGCGAAAGGCCAGGTGGTCTCTTTCCTCTGCCTACGTGAAGATGTGTGATGTCAGCACGGCTGAGGGAGATCTGGCCCAGGCGAAAGACTATTGCCTGAAAGGGCTGGAGCTGGACAGACAGCAGTATGATGAGGCCCAGACCATAGACGCGCGGATGAATCTTTCCGTCAGCTATGAAAGGCTGGCCATCATCAGCACAAACGAGGGGAACTTAGAGGAAGCAAAAGATTACTGCCTGCAATGCCTGAAGCTGCGGGAGCGGTTATATGAAGAGACCAAAACCCGGGAAACGCGGCAGTCGCTGGCCATCGTCCGCGCCAGGATGGGAATGATCAGCGGGGCACAGGGAAACCTGGAGGAGGCGAAAAAGTATTACATGGAAAATCTGGAACTGTGCAGGCAGATGTACCAGGAATCCGAGACAGTGGAGGCAATGAATGATCTGGCCATCAGCCTCTATAATAACGGACTCGTGTCAGAAGGCGAGACCAGGAAAGACCTGATCACACAGTCTCTCAAGCTTTGGAACCGGCTTTGCGGGCAGTGCCCGGATATCCCGCTGTATGCTCAGAGGAGAGATCTGGTTCAAAAGAAGCTGGGTTACTATTCACATGCGTTCACAGCAACTGGCAAAAATCCATGAAAATCGCCTGCGGCGATGGGATTTTTGCTCTCTGTCCCAGTTTATCATACGGTCAGCGCGGCAAGCACACAAACCTACCTGAACAGTAACGAAGCCGGACAGCCTGAGGACAGAAGGCTGAAATCTCCTTTACTTTGGCCCCCAAACCTGATATGATAAAAAAACCAGCGTTAGCAGCCCTGCTGTCAGGGTTCTGCTAACGCTTAATGTGCTGTTTGGTCATAGCGCTGACCGTGCAAAAAGGTAGTTCACTGTTTTAAATAAGGAGCGGAATCAATATGTATATTATAGCGGGACTTGGCAATCCGGGCGGCAAATACGACAATACAAGACATAACGCGGGATTCCGGGTCATGGATATCCTGGCGGACCGCATGGGTATCCTTGTGGAGGAAAAGAAGCACAAGGCCCTGTGCGGCCGGGGAGTGCTGGAGGGACAGAAGGTGATCCTCCTAAAGCCCCAGACCTTCATGAATTTAAGCGGGGAGAGCATACGGGCGGCGGCGGATTTTTATAAAGTGGAGCCGGAAAATGTGCTGGTGGTCTACGACGACATCAGCCTGGAGCCAGGCCAGCTGCGCATCCGGGCAAAGGGAAGCGCCGGCGGTCACAATGGGATGAAGAATATCATCGCCCATTTGGGAACCCAGGAATTTCCCAGGGTGAAAGTGGGGATTGGTGAGAAGCCTAAAGGTATGGATCTGGCGGACTATGTTCTCAGCTGTTTTTCAAAAGGAGAGCAGGAGCTGATGGACCAGGCTTTTAAGGAGGCGGCCAGGGCAGTGGCCGTGATCCTGGGACAGGGGATCGAGTCGGCCATGAACGAATTTAACGCCAAAAAGAAAGTGGAAGAGTAAAAGGGGGAAGGCATGAGCAGGGTGTTTTCAAACCCGCTGGCAGAGCTGGCGGAGTATGAGGAGATGGACCAGGCCCTGAGCCGGCAAAAAGGGCCGGTGTGTGTCAGCGGCTGTATGGATTCTCAGAAGGTCCACCTGATGGAGGAGGCCGGGGGACGGTACGCCTGGAAGCTGGTGGTTACCTACGACGACTCCAGGGCAAAGGAGATCTATGAGGATTTTAAATGCTTTCGGGAGCAGGTGTGGCTGTATCCTTCAAGGGACCTTCTGTTCTACACCGCGGATATCCACGGAAATCTTCTGACAAAGCAGCGGCTGAATGTGCTGCGGCATCTGATTGAGGATCCTTTTGGGGTGGTGGTAACCACTTTTGACGGGCTTATGGATCACCTTCTGCCTCTGGCCATGCTGAAGGATCAGATCCTTACAGTGGAGCAGGGGGAAACCATTGATGTGGGCCAGTGGCGTCAGCGCCTGGTGGCTCTGGGGTATGAGCGCATGGCCCAGGTGGACGGCATGGGTCAGTTTTCTATACGGGGTGGCATCATTGATGTGTTCCCCCTCACCGAAGAGCTGCCCTTTCGGGTTGAGCTGTGGGATGACGAGGTGGACTCCATCCGGACCTTCGACTTAGAGAGCCAGAGATCCGTGGAGCAGGTGGAACGAGCTGTGATCTATCCGGCCTCTGAGCAGGTCTTTGGGAAAGACCAGCTGGAGGAAGGTCTTAAACAGGTAAAGCGGGCTGCCGCGAAGCAGGAAAAGATCCTGCGGGATCAGATGAAGACAGAGGAGGCCAACCGGATTGCTTCCATTATCAGGGAATTCACAGAGAGTTTGGAGGAAGGCTTTGTCAGCAGCGGGCTGGACAGCTATCTGACTTATTTCTGCCAGGATGACACGGTGTCATTTCTCCAGTATTTTCCGGAACAGGAGACAGCCATATTTTTAGATGAGCCAGGCAGGCTGAAAGAAAAAGGGGAGACCGTGGAGGCGGAGTTCCGGGAGAGCATGGTCCACCGGCTGGAGAAAGGGTATCTTCTTCCGGAGCAGACCGCTCTTCTGTATCCTGCCGGAGAGATCCTGGCCAGGCTTCAGACTCCCAGAACCGTGATGCTCACAGGGCTGGAGCAGCGGCTGCCCGGTATGACGGTGGAGAGCCGTTACAGCATCCAGGCAAAAAACATCAATTCTTATCAAAATGGCTTCGAGCTGCTGATCAGGGATCTAAAGCGGTGGAAAAAGGAAAAATACCGGGTGATCCTGCTGTCCGGCTCCCACACAAGGGCAAGCCGCCTTGCCGGGGATCTGCGGGAATATGAGCTGTCCGCCTTCTGTCCTGACGACAAAGAGCGCCAGGTAAAGCCGGGGGAGATTCTGGTGACCTACGGCAATCTCCACCGGGGGTTCGAGTATCCCCAGATCCGTTTTGTGGTCATTACCGAGGGGGACATGTTCGGGGCGGCCAGACAGAAGAAGCGGCGGAAGAAAACCTCCTATGAGGGAAAAAAGATCCAGAGCTTTTCCGAGCTGTCCGTAGGCGACTATGTGGTCCATGAGGACCACGGCCTGGGAGTCTACCGGGGAATCGAGAAGATCGAGCAGGACCGGGTCATTAAAGACTATCTGAAAATTGAGTATGCTGACGGCGGCAACCTGTATCTTCCGGCCACAAGGCTGGATGGGATCCAGAAGTACGCGGGCGCGGACGCCAAGGCCCCGAAGCTTAATAAGCTGGGGGGCGAGCAGTGGAACAGGACCAAGGCCAAGGTGAAAGGGGCGGTAAAAGAGATTGCCAGGGAACTGGTGGAGCTGTACGCCGCCAGACAAGGCACAGAGGGTTTTCAGTACAGCCGGGATTCTGAGTGGCAGAAAGAGTTTGAGGAGCTGTTCCCCTACGACGAGACCGACGACCAGCTAGATGCCATCGAGGCCACCAAGAAGGACATGGAGAGCCGGAAGATCATGGACCGGCTGATCTGCGGGGATGTGGGCTACGGGAAGACAGAGATCGCTCTCAGGGCCGCGTTCAAGGCCATCCAGGACGGGAAACAGGTGGTGTACCTGGTGCCCACCACCATCCTGGCCCAGCAGCACTACAATACATTTGTCCAGAGGATGAAAGATTTTCCGGTGCGTGTGGATCTGATGTCCCGGTTCCGAAGCGCCGCGGAGCAGAAAAAGACTTTGACGGATTTAAAGAAAGGCCTGGTAGATGTGGTCATAGGAACCCACCGGGTGCTGTCGAAAGATGTGGTATTCAAGGATCTGGGCCTTCTGATCATTGACGAGGAGCAGCGCTTCGGCGTGGCCCACAAGGAGAAGATCAAACAGCTGAAAGAAAATGTGGATGTACTGACCCTGACAGCCACCCCCATCCCCAGAACCCTCCACATGAGCCTTGTGGGGATCCGGGACATGAGCGTGCTGGAGGAGCCGCCGGTGGACCGGGTGCCGATCCAGACCTATGTGATGGAGTACAACGACGAGATGGTGAGAGAAGCCATTAACCGGGAACTGGCCCGAAACGGCCAGGTGTACTATGTGTACAACCGGGTCAATGACATTGAGGAGGTGGCTCTCCATGTGGCGGAGCTGGCACCTGGGGCCAACGTGGTCTTTGCCCACGGCCAGATGCAGGAAAGGCAGCTTGAGAGGATCATGTTTGACTTTGTAAGCGGCGATATCGATGTTCTGGTGTCCACCACCATCATTGAGACAGGACTGGATATCCCCAACGCCAACACCATGATCATCCACGACGCGGACCGCATGGGCCTGTCCCAGCTCTACCAGCTTAGGGGAAGGGTGGGACGTTCCAGCCGGGTTTCCTACGCGTTTTTAATGTATAAGAGAGACAAGATGTTAAAAGAAGAGGCGGAAAAGCGGCTCCAGGCCATCCGGGAATTTACGGAGCTGGGATCAGGGATCAAGATCGCCATGAGGGATCTGGAGATCCGGGGAGCCGGCAATGTGCTGGGAGCGGAGCAGCACGGTCACATGGAGGCTGTGGGCTATGACCTTTACTGCAAGCTGCTGAACCAGGCAGTCCAGGCCCTCAAGGGGAAACGGATCGAAGAGGAAGATTTTCAGACCGTGGTGGACTGCGATGTGGATGCCTATATTCCCGGGGGCTATATTAAAAATGAGTACCAGAAGCTTGACATCTACAAGAGGATCTCGGCTATTGAGAATGAGGACGAATATATGGATATGCAGGATGAGCTGATGGACCGGTTCGGCGAGCTCCCGGCAGCGGTAGATAATCTTCTGAAAGCGGCGTATCTGAAAGCCCTTGGGCATCAGGCCTTTGTGACGGAAATCAATATCAACCGCCAGGAGATCCGCATGGCCATGTATTCCAGGGCAAGGCTTAAGACCAGTGAGCTTCCCCGGTTTATGGCAGAGTACCAGGGAAGCTTAACAATACAGCCGGGAGACCCGCCGGGATTTCTTTATCAGGACAAGAACAGCAAAAACCGGGACAGCAGGAAGATGATGAATAAGGCGGAGGAGATACTGAAAAGGATGGGAGAACTGGCAGAGCCGGTGTGAGAGGAGATTCAAGCTTATGATAAAGGGTTTTGTAATGTCCGTGCTGTTGGGCGCGGCGGTGGCCGTGTCTTTTGGCGGCAGGGCGTGGGCTGCCGGAACCGAGGGTTTAGCGGGGCAGGAGACGCTGACGGCGGCTGAGGCGGGACAGGAGACCGGGGACACGTCTGGAGGGGATGCCGTCGGCACCGGGATCGGGGACACGTCCGGAGAGGAGGCTGTTGAGGCCGGAACCAGAGGTGCGTCCGGAGAGGATGCTGTCGGAGCCGGGACCGGGGACACAACCGGAGAGGATGCCGTTGAGGCCTGGACAGGAGACAGGTCCAGACAGGATGCCGCTGAGACCGGGATTGGACAGAGTTCCCATGAGAACCGGTCAGAGGGGGAGGAGGATCCCGAGCCCACAGGCCCGCTGCTGGTGATGCTGAAGAATTCCGGCAGAGCCCAGATGCTCAGCGTCCTGATCCGCTCCCAAAACGGCAGGCTGATCGTCATCGACGGAGGCTGGGAGGAAGACGGGGATTATCTGCTGGAAAATATAAAAAAATACGGCGGCCATGTGGATGCGTGGTTCATCACCCATCCCCACCCGGACCATGGGGGAGCCCTGTGCTATATTTTGCGAAATAAGAGCAGCGAGATCACCATAGACAGAATCTACGGCTCTTTTGCCTCGCCGGAGTGGTATCAGAAGGCCTCGCCGGAGGAAGCGCCCTTTGTGGAAACATTTTTGAGGGAGCTGTCAATGCTTCCCGTCGGCACTGTGTGGGGTTCTGTGGGAAAAGGATTTGAGACAGACATGGACGGTCTGCGGATCACGGCCCTGAACAACCGGTATGAACTGAAAACAGACCCTGTCAACAACAGCAGCATCGTCTATCTCCTGGAAACCGGTGAGCAGAAAGTACTGTTTTTGGGAGATATGGGTTATGAGGGCGGACAGAGGCTTCTGAAAGAGTCGGAGAGGATGCTGGCGGCGGATATGGTCCAGATGGCTCATCACGGGCAGAACGGGGTGGGAAAAGAGGTTTACAAGGCCATTGCCCCCAGGATCTGCCTCTGGCCCACCCCTCAGTGGCTGTGGGATAATGACCGGGGCGAAGGTGAAGGTACCGGCCCCTGGAAAACCCTGGAGACCCGGAAGTGGATAGAAGAGCTGGGCGTGGAAGAAAATTATTGTATCAAAGACGGAGATATTATTTTGGAACTGAAATAGAAAAAAGCCGGTCCTCATTTGAGGTAGCCGGCTTTTTCTAAGGGTCCCCGTATCTGATCTCCAATCACCACGGCCAGGACAGTGATGATCATATCCTTGGGGATAAAGGCCACAAAAGAGTAGGCCATAATGGCTCCAAATGACATCTCCGTGGTCAGCAAAGACCACTGGAAGCCTCCCGCAATTTCCACGATCATCAGGCCTAAGATGGACAAGGCGGCGCGACAGGCCAGTGTGAGAGTCCGGTTTTTGTGCTTCACCCGGATACCGGCCAGAACAGCCATAACAGGCCAGGCAAGGATATATCCGCCGGACAGGCCCGCGAGACACTGGATCCCGCCTTGAAAGTTGGCAAAGATGGGAAGCCCCGCGGCTCCTAAAAGTATGTAGGTCAGCACAGACATAAGCCCTAGCTTCCAGCCGAGAACGGTTCCCACAAGGGCAATTCCAAACACCTGGATGGTGACGGGAACCCCGGTGGGAAGGGGGATGGAGATCTGGGAAATGACCGCGAGAAGAGCGGCAAACATGCCTGCCAGAACCATGTGCTGGGTGGAGACAAAGCGGTTTTTCTCAGGCGGGCGGGGTTTGGATGAGACGGTAGCGTTCATAGTGGTTATCCTTTCTTTTTGGTGATAAAATTTGCCGGATAGTGGAAAACGGCAGTTCCTGTGTGGAAGACGGTCTGAACCATGTGGAAAACCAGGCCTGGGTTCATCTGTCCTGGGAAGAATATAACATGGCGCGGAGAGAATGTCAACTAAAAAAATAGAAATAGTTAACAATCTGCGCTGAGTTTAATGACAAGATTTTATGGGAAGGTGAAAAATGAACAAGATATCCCGGTGGATAAGCAAGTTATTCCAGTGAAGTTTTTGGGATTTCTGTATATAATGAGGCCTGTAAACCAAATATAAATCCATTGGTCAGGAGGAAGGAACATGATAGTTACTACGTTAGGGGAAAGCGCGCGTTACAATGTTTTGGGCGAGAATATCAAGAAGGCATTAGATTGGCTGAAGGAAAATGACATCCGGAATATGGAGGACGGACGTTACGCGCTGGATGGCACGGTGCTGTCCAAAAGCAGCCTGCTGGATATGAACGCGAAAGAAAAGCAGGGCGTATTTATTCTGGTACAGCGCTATACGACCCGCACCATCGACGACTGCTGGTTTGAAGGGCATAAGAAATTTATTGATATTCATTATGTGGCGGAAGGGATGGAGTACTTCTGCTATACACCTCTTGACCGCGCGGGGAAGCCGGTGACGGAGTATGATGAGGTTGAGGATGATTTTCTGTATAACAGGGATTACGAGACAGCCGTGCTTATGAAGGCGGGGGATGTGGTTATCGTCTACCCGGAAGATGTACATATGCCTCAGAGGCGCGTTGTGGTTCCGTCAGATGTTGTGAAAGCTTGTATTAAAATTGTTATATAGGCTGGCCTGCTGTCTCGCTGACAGGTCTGTCCGGGACAGCGCCCCTTCTGCAGTATAAAGCAGAAAGGGCGCTGCCCCGGATTGTTGGTTTAAGGCCGGATTGTGAAAAGGAGAGTAGACATGGATTTTGAACGAATGCCGTTAAAAACAAGTTTCTGGAGGTTTATATGGCCTTCTGTCGCCGCCCAGTGGATATTTGCCCTGTACACCATGGTTGACGGGATGTTTGTGGCCAGAGGAGTCTCGGAGGTGGCTTTGTCCGCTGTAAACATCGCCTCGCCATTTGTGAATTTTCTTTTTTCGGTATCCATATTGTTCGCTGTGGGCACATCTACCATTGTGGCCATATACCTTGGAAAAGGGGAGAAGCAGAAAGCGGATGAAGTGTACACCCAGGGGCTGGCCTCCCTGCTGGTTATTTCCGCCATAATAACGGCAGGGGTCTTCGTCAATCTTGAAACCGCCGCGATATTTTTGGGGGCCACGGAAGTGACTATGGAGTATGTGAAACATTATATTCTTTCGATTCTTCCATTCGCGTGGTGCTTTATCATCTCTTATTCTTTTGAGATTCTGGTGAAAACTGACGGGTATCCAAAGTTCGCCACAGCGGCGGTCACCGGGGGAGCGGTGCTGAATTGTATTCTGGATTATCTCTTTGTCATGGTGTTTCGCTGGGGAGTGGCGGGAGCGGGAGCCGCCACGGGGCTGTCCCAGTGCGCTCTGGTTTTTCTGTATATAAGCCATTTTCTTAGTCCAAAAGCCACGATTCGGTTTCGGAAATTTAAGTGGGACCCGGCCCGGCTTGTCCGGGCCGTGAAGATCGGACTGCCGTCCTGCCTGACTGAGTTTTCGGCAGGGATTACGGTGTTTCTGTTTAACCACACAATCTTAAAGTATCTGGGAAATGACGGGATCATCAGCTATACGGTCATCGGTTATGTAAATACCATTGTGGTTATGTCCATCGCCGGGATCGCCCAGGGGGCCCAGCCTATGATCAGCTTTTATTATGGGAAGGGAGATGGCGGCAAGTACAGAACTTTGTTAAAGTACGGGCTGACGGCTTCCGCCGGGCTGGGGGCTGCTGCTTTTATCGGCAGCTGGGCTGGAGCGGATTTGCTGGTCAGCATGTTTATATCCAGGGAGCTGGCGGAATTGAAGGATTATACAATAGCGGTTTTCCGGGTCTTTTCCCTCTCCTTCCTGATCGCGGGGATCAATATTCAGATGGGAGGATTTTTTACAGCCGTGGAACGGCCAATGCCTGCTCTGGTGATCTCTGTGGGGAGAGGGTTTGTTACACTGGCCCTGGCTCTTAAGATCTGCGGCACCCTGTTTGGCGGCCCGGGGATCTGGTGGGCGCCTGCCCTGTCAGAGTTTTTGTGTCTGTGCCTGACACTGGCGTTCGCGTTCCGTTATAAAACTTTATGTCTTGGACAGCAAGTAGCCTGAACAGTAACGAACAGTAATCTTGGGACGCGCGGATAATGGGCAGTCCCTTGCTTTGTATGACTCGATATGGTATCCTTAAAATAGAGAGAATGGGGGGATTTATGAAACAGAAATGTCCGGTGATTATTTTTTTAATTTCCCTGTGCCTGTTATCAGCATTCTCCGTCTCTTTCGCCTTTTCCGGGAAGCCTGAGGAAGAGTGGAAAAACCAGACAATGCTGCGCATGTCAGTGCCTTATGAGAGAAGTCATCCTACGGGGAAGGCGGCGGAATATTTTGCCGGGCTTGTGGAACAGGAGTCTGGGGGCCGGATGGCCATTGCCGTGACTTATGATACAGAGCCGGGAAGTGAAAAGGAGATTGTGACTAAGCTTCAATTTGGAGGCATTGCCATCGCCGCGGTGAATTATTTTTCTCTTTGTGAGGAAATACCAGAGATCAACAGGTTTATAGGCTCTTATGATTCGCCCCAGGAGGCGAGAGAGGGCTACCGGGAATTGACAGGGGAGATCCAGGAGTATCTTTCCAGGGAGAGGCTGGAGCTTTTGTCCTGCTACAGACCGGATTACAGATGTGTCGCCACCAAGGAAAGGCCGGAGAGTCCGGGGGATTTTACAGGGATGAGGCTTCATGCGGCAAAGGTTTTGCCTGTGTCAGCGTATCTGGTGAACCTGGGGGCGGAGATCGAGAATTTTGAGAGAACCGATCTTTTGAGGGCGGTTGATTCGGGATTTATCGATGGGAGCGAGATGCCTCTTCTTCTGTACAAACGGGCCGGATATGATAAGGTCATGCCTTATGTGTGGATTTACAAAGATTTTCTGGCACCGGATATGCTGGTGGCCAGCACGGTTTCTTTAGGAAACCTTTCCGACGAGCAGAGGAGGCTCCTGTTTCGGTGCGCGGAGGAGACGGAAGAATTCCAGATCCGCGCCATGATAGAGGCTCAAAAGGAGCGGGGAATGGAGTGATGAATCTGATCAAAATCAAGGGTTCCGCTATTGCGGTCATCAATAGGATGTTTTTTCTTCTGGCCGCGGTTATGCTGATTTTCTCTGGGTATAATTATCTGATGTACCGTGACATCGGCGTCCGGTATCAGAAAAGCACGGACATGTATTATGAGGCCATTGCCATAAAGGAGGCTATTAAGCAGTGTGACACATCCATGGAAGATTATCTGATCAATGGAAACAGGGGATATCTTTCAGAGCACAATGAGGCGGTGAAACGGATGGAGCGGATGGTGGAAAACTGCCGGAACATGGTTGACACACCGGCGGCCGCGTCATTTATCCAGTCAATCTCGGATGCGTTTTATTCTTATCAGACCGCCGCGAACTACGGCGCTTTTTCATATGCGGAGAAAAATTATTATGAGGGAAGACTAAGTTTTCAGGAGTCAAGGGAGATCGGGAATTATATTCAGGAATACTGTGATGAGATACTGGAGGTTTTGCTGGATAAAAACAGGGATTATTATCTGTGGCTGAGAAAAAAGCAGAGACAGCTGCTTTTTATTAATCTCTACGCGGTGTTGCTGCTGGCAGCGGCTGCCGGTTACAGCGTTTATTATGTTAACGACACATTTTACCGCCCCTTAACTGAACTCTGTCAGGCTTCCCGGGAAATCGCAGAAGGAACCATGGCGCGGGTCCGGGAGAACTGGCAGGATGAGATGATACAGATTCTGGCGGCGGCCTTTAACAAGATGTCCAGAAATATCGGGAGGATGATGAAGGATATTCAGAAAAACGGGGAGATCAAGGCAGAACTCCTTGCGGAGCAGTTGAAAAATGAACAATATGCCCGCAGGCTTGAGCAGGCGGAATTTTTGAATCAGCAGCTTCAGACCAATCCCCATTTTCTTTTCAATACATTAAATACCATATCCCGCACCATAACCCTGGGTATGGATGAGGAAGCCGTGGAGATGATTGATTCCATGGCAGCCATGCTTCGGTATAATCTCAATGATTTAAAAGAATCCGTCACGGTCTATGAGGAATTGGAGATCGTCAAGGAGTATATCCATATCCAGAGTTTCCGCTTCAGGGACAGGGTGGAAGGTGAGTTTGACTATGAGGAAAGTCTGACAAAGCAGGTGAGAATTCCCCGTTTTTCCCTTCAGCCATTTGTGGAGAACGCGGTGATCCACGGCCTTGAACCGAAGACAGAACCGGGAAAGGTGTGGGTCAGGGTCCTAAGGGACAATGGGAACTGTATTGTCACCATTGAGGATAACGGCGTGGGGATTCCAAAGGACAAGCTGGAGGCCTTAAACCGGGGAATGCAGGTGCCGTCAGGCAAAAGGAAATCCGTGGGCATCAGCAACACGGTGGAACGTCTCAGATTTTTTACAAAAGATAGGGAGTGCGTTAATATAAAAAGTGAGCTGGGGGAAGGTTTATGGGGTTATGCCTGTGGGTGTGGGCGTCAGCCTGGTCTGCGTGATTGTGAAACTCTACAGCCTGGTGAGGAACATAGACCTTGGGTTTTTAAAGCCGGTTTGTGACGAAGAGAGGGGGGAGCCTTAAGCTATGGTAATGGTATATCTTTTGATATCGCTGATTGTATTTGCCCTCATAGGCGTGCCTTTGGCGTTTGCTATCGGAGCCTCCTGCGTCACCTACATGGGAATAGCCTCCCCACAGTTTTTGGCCATGATTCCCCAGAGGATCTGGTCCGGCTCCTTCAGCTATGTGCTGGTTGCCATGCCCCTGTTTATCCTTATGGGCGAGCTGATGAATGAAAGCGGGATTACGAGAAGGCTGCTGGATTTCTGTATGTACATGGTGCGTCCCATTAAAGGCGGGCTGGGTGAGGTGAATATTGTGGCCAGCATGATTTTTGGAGGAATATCCGGGTCGTCGGTGGCGGACACATCGGCCCTTGGATCTGTGCTGATCCCGGAGATGGAAAAGCGGGGATATCCGCCGGAGTTCGCGGCCGGGGTTACGGTGGCCTCTTCAACTATGGGGATGGTGGGTCCGCCCAGTATTCCCATGATCATGTATTCCATGATCTCCGGGGCTTCCGTAGGGGCGCTGTTTATGGCCGGTCTGCTCCCTGGCCTGTCGGTAGGACTGCTGCAGCTGATAGTCTGTTATTGGATCTCCAGGAAAAAAGGGTATCATCCGGTTCAGCCGCCATTTGTGCTAAAGGAATTTGCCCACACAATGCTTTACAGCCTTCCGGCGATTTTGATGCCCCTTGTGATCGTGCTTTCTGTGTCTTTTGGAATCTGTACCGCCAGCGAGTCAGCGGGGATCGCGGTGCTTTATTCCCTGATCCTGGGGATGTTTGTGTACAAAAAGCTGACCGTGGGAAAGGTCATAAGCGCGCTTCGGAGAACCCTGGTTTCTTCCGCCTCCATCACTATTATTATCGGCTTTTCCACGATTTTTACGTGGCTGATGACAATGATGCGGATTCCTCAGATCGTATCCGGCTTTTTTCTGGGGCTGGATATGCCAAAATGGGTATTGCTGCTTCTCATTGATCTGCTGATCCTGTTTTTAGGCACTTTTATTGATGTCTCACCGGCTATCTTGATGCTGGCACCTATCCTGCTGCCGGTTATGCGGGGAATCGGGGTCAGCGACTGGCAGTTTGGGGCGATCTTTATTGTGGGCCTGGCAATCGGCCTGGTGACGCCACCGGTGGGGATGTGCCTGAATACCTGCAATAAGATCAATGGGATGTCAGTGACAAAGATTGCCAAGGGGGCTGTGCCTTTTATCCTTTGCAATATCGCGGTGCTCCTGGGGACAACGTTTATTCCGGCCATGTCGGACTGGCTGCCTGCATTGATGAAATATTAGTATGCATATTTACAAAAGAAGGCCGGATCGCCTCTCTGTGAAGGAAGAGGTGATTGAGGCCTTTTCTCTCAGCTTTCTTATGAGATTAACCACTTCTTTACCCGTCATTCTTTCAACCTCCTTCCAGGTCATTATGCCACTGTCACAGTCTGTTAGTATATTTTTATTATATAAAATAATAAAAGATTGTAAAGGTTTGTTAAGTACGTTTTATGTGTATTCTGAGAGATGGTTACTGTTCACTCCATGACTGATCAATGGAAATTTAGGACAGCAGTGTATTGATTATGGAAGAGGGATTCGGTATAATGAGGTTGTCACTTATAGTTGGGAAAATTTATATGAAAGTTTTATTTTGGAATACTTACCAAATTAAGGAGATTGATTTGATTAAACACCAGATAAAAGGAGAAGCCATGACACATACCATCCATCTGAAAGCGCCATCTAACTGGATCAATGATCCAAATGGGTTTATCTACTACAAAGGACTTTACCACCTGTTTTACCAGCATTTTCCATATGAGCCCAGGTGGGGGAGGATGCACTGGGGGCATGCGGTCAGCAAGGATCTGGTACACTGGGAGCACCAGAAGATCGCCCTGTTTCCCAGCAAATATGATGACCGCAGCGGCTGCTATTCGGGAAGCGCTGTGGAGTACCAGGGAAAACTGTATCTGTATTACACAGGCATGAATTATCTGGAGGAGAACCCGGAGGATATTAATCTTTGTTACAACAATCATTCCGCGGCCGCCCAGATGATGGTCACGTCAGAGGACGGATTCCGCATAGATAATATCCGGGACAAAAGGCGGGTGATTCCTCCCATTGAGGACCCTGAGGTGGGAGATAAAAAGGATACCAGGGATCCCAAGGTGTGGAGAGGAAAAGACGGGTGGTATATGGTGCTGGGCAGCAGGACGCCGGATCATCAGGGAAAGCTGCTGATTTACAGAAGCCGGGATCTGGAGAACTGGGAATTTGTCAATTCGGCGGGAAAGGACAGAAGCTGGGGAACCATGTGGGAATGTCCGGATTATTTTCAGGTTGGGGGACAGGGGATTCTCATGATGTCGCCTATGGGGATCCTGGACGGCGGGGTCAATGCCCCCAACCAGTCTGTCTGGGCGTTGGCGGATTTCCATGAGGAGACCTGCTCCATGGAGATTGGGGATTCCTATTATTTCTTTGACCATGGGCTGGATCTCTACGCTCCTCAGAGCACTTTGGACCAGGAGGGCAGACGGATCATCACAGCCTGGGCCAGGATGCCTGAGCCGGTGGGAGATAGCCAGAGCGGTTGGAGCGGAATGTTCTGCGTTCCCAGGGTGGTGGAGGTGAAAGAAGGACATGTGTATTTTCGTCCTCACCCATATGTGAAAAGGGCCTTTACCAGGAAACTGGAGAGCCCTCGCCAGGCGGGGGAAGAGGGCTACCGGGTGGAGCTGGATCTGGAAGACGGCGACTGGATTGATATAGGCGGCTATGTTATATCCCGCCAGGGGAAGAAGATCCGGACAGACAGGACAAAGGTGTACCCGGAGGGAAGGGGATACGGGACAGCTTTTGAGACCCCGCCTTTGAGGGAAGGGTTCCATGTGGACATCTATGTGGATCCCAATTTAATAGAGGTGTATGCCAATGACGGGGAATATGTGATCAGCAATGTGGTCTATGGGCTGGGGAAGGAGATACGTGCGAATCGGGACAGGGAGATTGAGGTTCTGGGGGTTTAAAGGGAAGAGCGAGAGGTGAGTGGTTTATGGGGATGTATCTGAATCCAGGCAACAGTGGATTTACCGGCATTCGAAAGGATATTTATGTGGATAAAAGCGGCCTCATCGGTCTGATCAATGAGACTATAGGAACTCCCAGACGGCTGACCTGCGTCAGCAGGCCCCGCCGTTTTGGAAAATCTTTTGCCGCCAAGATGCTGTGCGCTTATTATGATAAGACCTGCGATTCATCGGCGCTGTTTGACGATCTGGCCATCGCCGCGGACAGCCGGATTAATGGGACTTATGAGCAATACCGGAACCGGTATGATGTTATCTATCTGGATATGACCAATATTATAGGCAAGGCTGGACACCGGGATATTGTGGCGTTTGTGGAGGATAGAGTGACCGAGGAGCTTTTGGAGGCCTATCCGGGGATAAGGCGGGGAAACGCTTTTGACGAGACGCTTATGCGGGCCGTAGAGTTGACCGGAAATCCCTTTGTCATGATCGTCGATGAATGGGATGCTCCCATAAGGGAGATGCCAAAGATCCAGAACCAGTATTTCCGGTTTCTGCGCACCTTGTACAAGGGGAGCGGCACCACGGACAGAATCTTTGCCGCTGTCTATATGACGGGAATTTTGCCTATAAAAAAGGACGGTTCTCAGTCCGCTATTTCTGATTTTAAAGAATTCACCATGGTTAAGCCCAGAAAATTCGGAAGATACGTGGGGTTTACCCAGATGGAGATACAAAAACTCTGCCAGGAACATGGCTGTGATTTTGGGAAGATGAAGCAGTGGTATGACGGATACATTTTCCGGGATGTGGGGCCGGTGTACAATCCTGGATCTGTTATGGAAGCCCTCCACAATCAGGACTTTGATTCCTACTGGACTCAGACTTCAGCGGCAGAGAGCCTTATGGGCTACATCAGCCTGGACTTTGACGGGCTGTCCAAGACAGTGGCGGAGCTGATCGGCGGGGGCCAGATTACGGTGAACCCAAAAGGCTTTGCCAATGATTTGGTAACTTTTAAGAACCGGGATGATGTGCTGACCCTCCTGATCCATCTGGGCTATCTGGCATATGAGGAAACAACGGGAAAGGCGTGTATTCCAAATGAAGAGATACGGATAGAATTTGCCAGGATCGTGCGGGAGGTAAAGCGGGATGACACTATCCGGCGGGTCAGGGAGAGCGATCAGCTTATGGAAGACACGGTCTGCGGCAACGCGGATGCGGTGGCGTTACAGATTGAGAAGATCCACGCTGAGGAAGCCCCTCTGCATTATAACAGTGAACAGGCTCTGCGCAGTGTAATCAAACGGGCGTATTTTAGCTGTGGAGACGAGTATATACTGTTTGAGGAGATGCCGGCAGGAGTGGGGTACGCGGATATTGTCTATCTGCCCAAAAAGGATTCGCTTCTGCCTGCTCTGGTGATCGAATTGAAATGGAATAGGACGGCTTATGGGGCTATCCGGCAGATTAAAGACCGGAACTACCCAGAGGCTATCCGGGGGTATGGCGGGGATATCCTGCTGGTGGGCATTAATTACAGTAAGGATGCGCCGCCAGGTAAGAGGAAGCACAGCTGTGTGATTGAGAGGTGGAGAGGGTAGAAGGAGGACTGCCGCGAAATTCGGGCAGTCCAGTTTTTTCATAAAAATATACCGGCAAAAATAGAAGTTCAAGTTATTCTGCTATTTTAAAAAACATATTCAACTGAAAAAGTAAAACCTTGACTTTCTGCTTCATATGCGACTGCTATGGTCACATTTCCCGCGGAATCCATGCCCACATACTCTATAAAAGGCTGTCCACTTATAGAATGGGAAGATCCGCCTTTTGAAATCGCGATCCACACCCCGTTCATGTTAATGACACACCCATTTGCGCAAGGAATTTTAGTTGTCACACTATAATCCCCCGCAGGTTTACTTATTTTAAGATTTGAAGTGCTGATTGGTGAACAAAAAGGTTTCATGTAATTGGATATCGCTTTTACAGTAACACTTTGCAATATCTTCCCATTGTCAGCATAAACTGTTTGAGCTGATGAAGAAGGGGATACGGTTTTTGCTTGACCTACAGAACATTGTATTTCAGGTGATCCCGCGGTTGTGTTTGTAAGGTATGCTCCTTGTGGGATTCTTACATAAAGATTGTTTGCTGAATTGCCGCTTCCCCAGGCGATACTGACGGGGCTGGTATAGCTGCCGCGGTTGGCCATGGTTCCCGTCACTTTGCTCCCATTGACCCAAGCGGTTTTTCCGCTTAAAATATGTGAAGCGGATGCGTCGGCGGATGTTTGGCTGGATAAGCTACTGGCAGTCACTTTCCCTTGACCATTATGATATCCCGCGGGTATCGTATATGAACTGCCAGCGTTTAGAGTACTGCTCGTTGAGCCTCTATTGACCATAGTACCTGTAACCTTACTCCCATTGACCCAGGCCGTTTTTCCACTTAAGATATCACCGGCTCCGGCGCTGCCGCCGGTCTGAGAAGACAAAGAGCTGGCTGTAATTTTCCCTTTCCCATTATGATATCCGGCAGGAATCGTATAGCTCCCCGAAGCGTTCAAAGACTGATTTACCGCGCCCCGGTTCGGCATGGTTCCGGTGACCTTATTTCCTTTCACATAAGCTGTCTTTCCACTTAAAAGATCCCCTGGGCCCGCATTGGCATCCGATGTGGCTGTTCCGCTTATTCCAAAAGCTGATTGGCCTTGTAAAAGTTTACCCGCCCCCAGGCCCCCGGCGGCTGCCATAGTTCCCTGTGGGACGCCAACCAAAGTATTTGATTCAATAACTCCTCTCGGCTCATTAAACCGAATTTCCGCCCTGGCGACACCATCTGTATTGACAGACAAATAAGCGGCATCCCCTTTGATGACCTTTGTAGTATTATTAGACGCATGTTTCACAGAGGTGTCGTTGGTCGCGTTTCTCAGCGTGCCAGTCTGTTTGCTGTGAGCGTTGGTATTATAGAAAGTTTTGCCAACCTCAACATTCCCAACAGCGGCGTTACCGGTAAGTTCCAATGTGCCCTCTACGATCTCGTCATCACTGTCACTGGTAATAGCGGTTTTCCCTTTCAACACATCATTTTGCCTTGCGGTTACATCGTCAGATATTCCTCCGCCCCCGCTAACATTGATAAATAATTCACCCATTTACTTAACCCCCTTCCACCACTATAGTAAAATCAGCGGTTGGTTTTTTATATGCGTGAAATGTAATGGAGCCATCTCCCACACCTGCTTTGTTCCCCATAAGCATACCCATATTTTTTTTATCCAATTTTACCTGGCTGTAAGACGGGTTATTTTGGTGCTGTAATCCGATAACCTGGAAATTCATATTTTTTGTGACTCCGGGAATCTGGACGACATTTGTATAAGGATACGAACCGCTCCATCCAGAAGCGGGAATTGTGACAATCAGCCTTGTGTGAAATTTATTGACTAAATTATCTACTTTCTCAGCGGAATAGGAGACTAAGCTGGCCTGTTCCGGTTCTGGATTATCGTTGATCCCTCCCGCTTTCTGGGCAATGGTGTTAAATAAAGTGTCGCAGTTCTCAATCTGATGGCGCTGCATCGCGATAATGGCGTCTCTCAGCCGGTTGTATTTTTCCGCGTTAAAAAAGCAATTCAAAAGGTCCGGATTGCTGGCCAGAAGCTGATTGGCTTCCACAAGATTATTCTCACTTATATACTGGTTATAGTCATTGACCAGAGGCAGTAATACGGTTGTGATGTCTGACATTCTGTCAAAGATATCTTCCTTTACGGGAAAATTGGTGAGAGGTGTGTCCACGTACCTCTCTGTAAATTCTTCTAAATTATAGGCCACTTTTCAATTATCCTTTCTCTTCATATAAAGTTCGGTCACAAACTCTCTGTTCCGCTGTTCAGCAGGTTTTTCACTTCATCCCTCAGTTTTACTGGTACTTGTTCTAAAGTCTTATGACCCTTCCGGATCAGGTTTGCGTATACTTTTGCCATAAATATTACACCTCCATCCCTTCGTAGAGTTCTGTCAGCGCAAGCTGAGTGTTTAACAGTTCCTCTTCAAGAACCTGATTTTTCTTGGAATGCGCGGTTAATTGGGCCTGTACATTGGATAATTCATTTTCCAGGTCCCTGAGCTGAGTTTTCATTTTTCCGTAGTCTGTTTCCGGAAGATGGCGGAATACTGGATGGGGATTTTCCGGATCCGTTAAATCGATCCGTTCGATCTGGGCACCCTCGGGGATATCCGCTTTGACGCAGGGGATTCCCTGGGGGATCTCAGAGGCACCGTAGATAATGTGCCAGATTTTTCCGGTTAAGTCGTAAAGTATGATTGCTTCCATTGTTTTTTGCTTCCTTTCTTAAAAAGTGTATTGTATGGCTACGCCCATAGATTGATTGTATACATCATAGCTGAACTCTACGGTTAATGTGCCGTTAGAGTCTAAACGCGCGAAATTCGCGTAACCGCTGCCAGTCCCCAAACTGGATGAAGAATTTTTTAGCGCGACGAACCCAACCCCAGCGGCGGCGAAAATAACTCCTCTGGTACAGCTTATTCCGCTGATCGTACAGGTTATTGAATTGGCGGGTTTGATTCCGGTTAAGTTGCTGGAGCGCAGCATCTGAATAAAAGGATTTACTCCGGACATGGCGTTGATTGTAATGTTGCCTGTCATATACTTTCCAGAGCAGCTTATGGTCTGGGAAGAGGCGGAAGGAGTGTAGGTGCCTCCGGACATGCTGGCAATATTGCCTGTGATTTTAGATCCGTTCACATATGCTGTCTTGCCGCTTAAGATGTGGCTTCCGGAGGCATTGGCGTCACTGGTGGCAGTGCCTGAGATATCAGCGATGGACTGTCCTTTCATGATTTTACTTGCTGATACGCCCAGGGCGCTTTGTACAGCGGTTTTTTTGAGTCTCAACTCGGGAGACCAGGAAAAAGTACTGTTGGTTTTATGATACCATCCTTCTGGAGCGCCGTTCATGGCGTAATAGGCGTCAGAACCAGAACCTCCGGAGCCCCACCCGGTGGCAAACTGACAGTCTCCCCGGTCAGCCATAGCTCCGGTGACTTTACTGCCATTTACCCAAGCGGTTTTTCCTGTCAGAATGTGTCCCGCGCCTGCGGTGCCGCTTGTCTGAGACGACAAACTGTTAGCCGTTATCTTCCCAGAACCATTATGATATCCCGCGGGAATGGTATAGCTTCCTCCGCAGTTCAGCGAAGTGCTTTTGGCACCTTGATTGGCCATGGTTCCCGTAACCCTGCCGCCGTTTACCCAGGCCTCATAACCGGTAAGAACCTGTCCCGCTCCGGCGGCGGTCTTTCCGGACTGTACCCCGGTCTGGCTGGCCAGGGAATTTGCCGTCACCTTCCCGGTTCCATTGTGATACCCTGCCGGGATAGTATAAGAACCACCGCAGTTTAGCGATGATGTCTTGGCTCCCTGATTCGCCATACTCCCTGTGACTTTCACCCCATTTACATAAGCGGATTTTCCGGATAATATGTCTCCGGCAGAGGAGGTGGCGTCTGAGGTTGTGATGTAATTTGACGGGATGGGGTTTACCGTCACATTTCTTAAGACTTTTCCGGAATCCGGGGTTATGGTCTGAGATGATTTGGTAGGTGTCACCGCCTTGTCCTGGTAGGGGATCTTTACGCAGGGGTTCTTTAAGTCAGAGTCATTGTCAATATAGATTCCCTGGGGAAATGCCAGATACAGGTTTTGATTGGATTCCCAGAAGGTTGACCCGGCGGCGGTCTGGCCTGAGCTTCTTCTGGCCAGGGTTCCGGTAATTTTAGACCCGTTTACATAAGCGGTCTCTCCGCTCATCATGTGGCCGGGCTGGGCATTGGCGTCGTCTGTGGTAATATAATTATTGGGGATTGGATTAACCGTTACTTGTTTTAAAACCTTTGTTCTGCCGGGGGTTATGACCTGGGATGATTTGGTGGGTGTCACGACTCTCTGCTCATAAGGGATCGTGACCGCCGGGAAGGAGAGCTCTGGGTCGCTGTCAAGGTAGGCCCCTTTTTGGATTCCCACATACAGATTGTTTCCGCTTCCAATGGGGATTGATTGGCCGGGGCTGAGAGTGGGGACGCGCCAGTCTAATCCTGTGTTGGAAACACCGCTTTCCCTTCTTGCGAGGGTTCCTGTTATCCTCTCTCCGTCGGCATAGGCTGTCTTATGTTCCAGGATATCTTCTGGAAGGGCATTGGCGTCAGCTGTGACCTTCTTCAGATCTATAGTATCTCCGCCAATACCAGCGGGCATCCAGATTCTTGCCATACTGCATGACCTCCTTTCCGATAGAAAGATTTCTTTCTATCTGTAATAAATTTTTACTCTTGTCTTATTTTCGGTTAAAGAAATTATCTTTAAAATATCGCGTCCGTCGGATTCCTCCAGTTCCAGCCATGCTTCGAAGCCGCAGGCGTCTCCGGCTGAAGGGGATCCATATTCATAATAAAAATGATCGCTGTGTAAAGTGCTGCTGGTGACAGGGATCACACAGGATGTGGCTTCTGATATAACCGGGGTATTTGTGATATCGCTGTGCTGAGGAGAGATTTTTCCTCCGACGATAAGTATCTCACAGGCACCTGGGGGAATTTCTGTCTCATCAGTGTTATTTTCCGTTGAGAGATCAGCCTGCTTTATTTTTTTCCATGTAAAATCACTGTTTGTCAGATAACATATTTCATCTTTCCAAATATTTTCTGATGGGTCCCAGACTCTTGAGACGGTTTTTCCGGTGCCGGAACTGATAAAAGTCTGCCTGGGAGCAATGTTTCCGGAGGAATAGCTGATCTTTAAGACAAAGGCTTCCTGGAAGGGACAGTGGATCAGGGTTTTGGCGTCATCAGCGGAGTCACAATAATAATTTCCGGGGAGTTTATAGGTGTCGCTTTTTAAGTCCGTGCCAGCGGGGATCTTTTTGCCGCCGCTCAGTCCCCATACCATGTCCTCATAGACCCATTTGGCCCAGTTGCCCCAGCCATAAGGGGTTCGGATAACCACGTACTGTTCTCCGTTAAAGGTGTTGACCTGCATGGTGGCGTTGGCGTTTCCGTGTCGGGTCAGCATACATAGCTTTGTGGCTATGTCATTGGGGGTTCCGGTGATTTCATTGGGCAGGAGTTTAAATTTCTTGGTGTCTCCGGGAGCCATTTCTCCGAAAATCTTTTCAAAGACTTCTCTGTAAGGGCGGGCGTTGCCGGGGTATTCTTTATACTCACAGCCGTCACGCCTGACAAACTCCGCGATCTCTTTGGCGTTGCCCTGGGATTCCTGCTGGAAGATCAGATTGCCCTGGCTGGAAAGAATTGCCCCGATGGCGGAATCATTTTCGTCATATTGCGTGATGCTCGCGGTGGTCCCGGAAGAGGAAAATTGGATTTTCTTTGTGGTTCCTTCTAAAATAATCCTTGGATCCCTGTTTCCGTCCTGGCTGGTGCCGGACATGGAGAAATTTCCCATGAGACCAACGGTAATATCTGTCTCCGGTTTTTCGTAGACCGTAAATGTCGCGGTTTGGCTGCCCAGGGTTCCTGTGCCGCCGCAGATGATCCGGAAGGCTTTTACATAAGCTTCCTGCTCTTCTGGTGAGGCTCCTTCTGGCAGGGCGCTGACTAACAGAACCTCCATGTCCTCGGCCGCGCCGTTTACCGCGACGGTCTGTGTGTAGGGAGGGAGCGTGGTTTCTTCCGCGGTGTCCTCTTCAATGGCCGCATCCTCTGATGTCTCCGGGGAAACTTCTTCCCCGGATATGTTTTCTGTTTCCTCATCAGGGACGGCTTCTTCGGTCCAGGTTTCTTCCCAGCCGGATGCCGGCAAGGTTACAAGGGTAACGGTCAGTTTTTGGCTGGTGTTATCTCTCCATGAGGGATTTCCTTCGGAGTCGGTTCCCCACACTTTGTTGGCCTGTCCTTGGCCGGGGGACACGTAGCCTTCGCTGGAAGCGGTGTTGGCCTTCCAGGTGTCCGCGGAGGGGTATCCGCTGTCGTTGACAAGCTGGCTGGTTTTGGTAGGGATAGCCGGGGTGTCTGACAGGTCCTCATAAGATCCGGAAAATGCCACTGGGCTTAAGTCAGAGCTGAGCTTTGACACATCTTCATTCAGGGCATAATCCGCGACGTCGCCAAAAGCGTCCAGCTTTGCCTTGTCTTTGGAATCCATAAGTCCGGAGGCTTCCGGTGTCGCGTTTTCATAAGTAGTATCGGTAAACTCCGCGTCTGCTGGCACGGATTTCTCTATGGTATAGCCTGTGGATTTGATTTTTCCTGTATTTCCGTCAAATACCGCCACCTGCCCGTGGGAGGGAAGATTATCGATTACACCTACCTCAACAGGAGTGTAAGTTGGTTTTTGCTCTTCTTTAGCCCAGTCGTGGACATCTGAAGCGGGGAGGGAGGCGGGGTAGGCAGGCACATACAGGCGGCTGTCGGTGCCGATTCTGGCGGGAATGATATCCTGTTCCGTGGCCTGGTCCGCGATCACGCCTCCCAGCTCTGTGGTTGTGGCCGGTTTTAAGGGTTCTGGCGGCTGGGGCACGGGAATCTCGATTTCTACGGTCTGGCTTCCGTCATAGGATGCGGTCTCTTTTACATTTCCACTGAAGGAGATGGGATGGGGGGACGGAAGCCTGGAGGGAATAACGGGTCTGTTGGACAGATCATTATAGTCACCGGAAAAATCGGATTTGGCGGAGATCTTATTTTCAAGCTCTTCTTTTACTGTTTTTATCTTTTGCAGGAGATGGGTCAGCAGAAATTTTATGCCATCTTCTCCTATAAAGTGATATTCTTTTTTGTCCATATTTTTTGAACCTCTTTGAATTTCAGAAGCGGCGGCAGGTCCGATTGGGAGCCTGCCGCCACTTGGCCTGGCCTATACCGCTATCCTGTAGGGCAGTGACCGCTGTGTCTGGGGTGTCACTTCGCGATATAGATGTTGAACAGCCTCTTCTCTAAGTCGCAGTAATCCTGCATCATCTGCATGGAGAAGGGGTGGCCGCCGTCTGTGGTGAAGCTTAAGTCCATATCGGTCTTCAGCTTGGCGTTGGGGAACACGATGTAGGCCACATAGGTGGCGGTCTTGTCGCAGGTGTCCTTGCCGATTACCTCCAGCATGAACTTGCCTGCCTTGGGGAACTCGGAGGCGTTGTTCTGGAGCATGATGGCATCCTCTGCGTCGTAATCGTAGAACACGGCGATGTTGCCGGTGACACCGGTTGGGACGGTGATGGTCTTGGTGGCCGCGTCCAGGGTGAACTCCGCGGCGGAGGCGGAAGCGCCCAGGGTGTATTTGGTTCCCAGTGTGGAGTCGTCATTTAAGGCGTAAATGTACTTGATCTCCGCTCCTGTGGTTCCGGCGGGCACATGGGACAGTGTGACTTTCCCTCCGCTGACCGGAAGCTGCTCGTAGGCGGGAACCCGGATAACGTCGCCAGCGTTCGCGACCTTTTTCTCGCTGCCGAACTGGGCGGCGGAAAGTCCCAGATCCCACAGGGCGTTGGTGCCGGAGAACTCGGCGTTCTTGGAGCGGTCGAACTGTGTGATAACGTTGCCGATGGCGTCCGTGGCGTCGGCGGTCTCGCTGGACATGTTGAGAGAGGCGTCCTTGATCTGGGTGATGGACCACATGGCCTCACCGGTAGTATCGCTGAACATGGTGCCTCGTCTTACCCTGTCGATTAAAAAGTTGTTCAGATTAAAGCTCATATTTGTTTCCTCCTAAAAATTTTTTATTGGAGAGCGTTCTCGGTTTCCCGCTCTCTTATGTAAACAAAAGAAAGCCCATGGGAAGTGGGCGGAATTAGTTTAAGGGGGATGATTTCGTCCATGGGGAGTGGGCGGATATCTGGAGGGGACATAAGGTGAGAAAAAGATTGTCGGATAGAGGGAGATATGCTATGATATGAAACAGGAAACAACCGTGTTACAAGGTGGTAAGCCTCCCTAAACTTGCAAAAGAGGGGAGGTGGTGCATATGACTACATATGAGGTATTAAGCCTGTTGTTTTTGGGCGGTACTTTTTTGGTCGCGCTGCTTGCCTATATTGATAGGAATTACAAGCGAAAATAAATAAGCCTACCTTGTTTCTTGGCGGATGCAGGTAGGCTTATAGTCTATAGCGGAGGTCAACCACTTTGTGGGCGGTTGTTTTCCTATAGCCAATATAACATATTCAGAAGGGGGTTGCAAGCCCTCTTTTTTGTTTTATTGGCTTGGGTATCATGGGGACTGGCTGGACTCAATATTCTTAATCATGTCTCTCATTTCTGTCTCCGATATCTCGTGGATGCCGAACAGTTCCCATTCTTTCTCTTTTATAAGCAGCTGGGTGTTTATGGCTGGTTTTTTTAAAAGGCGGTCATAGTTGTTGTCTGTGACAGTGTAATTCATAGCCGTTTCCCTCCTGTTATATTTTCCACGACAAACAGATCCTGCCAGTTGTTGCAGGGGGCGCAGACCCGCACCGTGTCCTGGTTGTTACAGGGGATGGTGGACGATACGGTATAGGAGTTTTGGCAGTACAGGATCTGATATTTTCCCGGGCCGGATTGTCCGGTGATCTTTGCCTTGAAGGTTTTGTCGGAATGGGATCTGGTATCCAGGGCTTTTTTCACCTGTTTTAAGATGGTGGCGGTAATAGTATTGACGATTTCATTGTAATCCATAAACATGATCTCCTTTCTCTGAAAATTGCCGCCCCAGGGAATCTGTAAAATCCCGGGGGCGGTATTGGAAAGCGCTTTTTGCCTGTCAGCCGAAGATCTTGCTGAAATTCTGGTTCATGGCCGGCTCGATCCGGTGATACAGGGCCTTGGCGAAGGCGTCAGGGTTCTGAACTCCCTGAACCACAATGTCGCCGTTAAAAGACACTTCTGTGTTGTTGTGAGGCTGATATGGCTGGGGTGACAGCCGGATCATCCCGGCCAGGGTGTTCTTGCCAGAGGCTGTCTCATACATATGGCTTAAGTCTGTGAACATGGTTCCCTGGGCCTCATTGTCTGACATGGCTTCATACATCAGGTCGAGAAGGGGAAAATCGCCGGGCTTTACGGGGCGGTAGCCGGACATGCCCGGGGCGTTTCCGCTGTCAAGGCCGTCGTCAGGAATAGAGCTTTGGGCAGAGGCCTTTTGAGCGGTGGTACTGACCATATCCTGGACAGCGTCGCCGAAAGCGTTTACTAAGTTTTCCCTTAGCTCTGACTCGGCGGCGGACTTTGAGGATCTGGAACTTTCCTTGTCGTCGGCCCAGCCTTTTCCGTCGTCTTCCACATTGCCGCCAATGGGAATGCAGATCAGTCCTCCCCGTTCGTAAGCGCCGGGATATCTGCGCTTCAGCTCTTCCAGCGAGAGCCCTGTCAGGCGTTTGTTTACTCCGTCTAAGGAATCCGCGGCTTTCTTAAGGGCTTCCACCTGGGAGGCGATGCTTTCTTTGATCTTTTCCCAGGTGGAGGTGTATGCTGAGATTCCTTCCGCGTTTGCCTGGTAGGCTTCCAAATGCTTCCGGAACTGTTCCATGGCGCTGGAGGTGGAGTCTAAGGCGGCGACCTGGCTTGCCACGCCGTCTCTGACCGTATTCCAGGTTTGGGTGTACTGTTCCAGGGCGTTTTCGTTGCCCTTTACGGTGTCGATGAATTTTTGGATATCAGAGAAGGCCTTGTCCATGCTTTCCAGCAGGTCTACCTGGCGGTTTACATCCTCCCTGATGGCGCTCCAGGTCTGGGTGTAGTCGGAGAGGTCGTCCTGGTTGGACTTTACGGCCTCTAAGTATTTCTGAAATTCCTCTAAGGACATGGAGGCGTTGTCCAGGGCCTCTACCTGACGGTCCACGCTGTCTTTGACGGTCCCCCAGGACTGGACATATTTTGCCAGCTCATTCTCATTTTCCCTGAACATCTCTAAATATCGGCGGAACTGGTCCATGGTCTCGGCGGTGGATTTAAGCGCTGATACCTGGTCGTCCACGCTGTCCCTGACTTTTTCCCAGGACTGGATATACTGGTCAAGTTCCTGCTTGCTGGTCTTCGCGGCCTCTAAGTATTCCCGGAAGGCGTCCTGGGAGACCGGGGGAGTCTGGAGGTCTGTCAGCCGTTTCGCGATATCGTCCTGGATCTGGGCCCAGGAGGCGGTGTAGTCCTGGATGGACTGGCTGTTCTCCCGGACCATGTCCATGTACTGGGCCAGGGAAGAGGCGGCGGCGGAAACCTTTTGGGCGGAGTCGCCGGTGATCTGGGACAAATCTTTTATGCCGTCAGACGACATCAGGCCGCTTAACTGTTCCATGGCGGAGTAGCCGCCGGACATGGCGTCGGTCAGCTGGGAAATCCGCGACATGGCCTCGGAGTACGTGATGGAGCCGTTCTGATACTGCTCCGCGAAGAGCTGCATCATCTGGGATACGCGCTCGTTGGAGGCGATCTGTTTTTCTGTCTGCTCCTTTTGGGCGGAAATGGATTCGTACATCTTCTGGAAGGGATCGAAAAGGCCGGAGTCATTTCCTGAGAGGATCTGGTCCTTCCAGTCCGCTGTGCCAAAGATCTCATCGGCCTTCATCAGGTCAGAGGCCAGCTTGATCTCCTCCGTGATGGAGGACCATTTCTCCCGGATTTTCTCCAGCTGCTCGATCTGGATGTCGTATCCTTCCAGAAGGCTGTCCCGCTCTTCAGTGAGATTTTCCAACTGTTTCTCCAGGTCATGGGTAATCTTGTTGTATTCCGCCTGAGACTTTGCCTCGCCAGCCTGGCGGAGTTTGTCGGCGTCGGCCTCGTATTGGACCTGGCCATCCCGGATAACCTGGGTGGTCTTCTGGTTTTTGGCCCGGTCAAGGTCATAGGCGGCCTTTTCCAGGGCCAGCTGTACGGAGCGCTCATCATTCTGTTTCTTTAGCAGGTCAAGTTCATCCTGGATGGGCTTCATCTTGTCCTCGTAGGCTTTTTCTGACGCTTCCCTGGTCTCATTGATCTTGTCGATCTGCTCATCTAATACCCCGTTCACCGCGCTTAAGGCGGTGTCGTAGTCAGAGAGGATATCTCCCAGGACAGAGGTATAGCGGTTCAGCTGGTCGTTGATGTCAGTGATGTTGTCTATGGGCAGCTGCAGGATGGCTTTGTTCCACTCATATTGATCCCGGGTTAAGGACTGGATAGCGCTGTCCACTTCCCGGATCTCCTGGGAGGCTGTCTTGTAGGCGTCAGAGTCCTGGCTGTACTGGCCCATGAGCTGGGTGAGCATTTCTTTTCTTGACTTCAGGGCCTCCAGCTGTGCCAGGGTGATGGCGTTCAGCTGCTGGTACTGGTCCGGCGTGGCCGCGATGCCTCTGGCGTTCTGGGTATCCATAAATTCCTTAAGGTCTGACTTGACGGAATCAAGGGAGTCGGAGTATTCTTTCATCTTGTCTATGGGGATCCGGGTCAGCTCCTGGTTCCACTGGATCTGCTCCTGGATCAGGGAGGAGATGGAATCCTCAATTCCCTGGATCTCACTTTGGGTCTGGCTGTAGATGTCAGAGTCTTTGTCATATACGTCTAAGAGGGCTGTCAGCATTTCTTTCTGCTGTGACAAAGACTGGATCTGCTGCCTGGAAATGGAGGAGAAGGCCTGGTACTGTTCCAGGGTCTTTCCCATGCCCTGTGATTCTTGCAGGGAAAGGCTGTTTTCCAGATCCTTCCGGGCGTTGGAGAGAGCGTCGTACTGGCTGGCGATCTTGTCTATGGGGATCCTTAAGAGCTCCTGGTTCCATCTGGCCTGTTCCTGGACAAGGGAGGAGACGCTGTTCTTGATTTCCTGGATCTTGCCCTGTGTCTCGGTGTACTGGGAAGAGTCCTTGTCGTACACATCTAACAGGGAAGAGAGCATCTCCTTCTGTCTGGATAAGTTCTCCAACTGCCTCATGGACATGGACTGCATGGCTTTGTACTGTTCCATGGTCTTGCCCGCGCCTCTGGCTTCCTGTTCCGCTATGCTGTTTTCAAGGTCTGTCCTGGCGTTTGAGAGGGAGTTGGAGTAATCCTGGATTTTCTCAATGGGTATCTGTAAAATTTCATTGTTCCACTGAATCTGTTCCTGGACCAGGGAGGAAATGGAATCCTCAATGCCCTGGAGTTGATTTTGGGCCTCCTTGTAGTGGTCGGAATCCTTGTTATAGACTTCCATCACGGACTGAAGGACCGCTTTCTGCTGGCCCAGGGCTTCTAGCTGTCTCATGGACATGGAGTGGAGGGCCTGATACTGCTCCAGGGTCTTGCCAAGCCCCTGGGTTTCCTGCTGGGAAATGGCGTTTTCCAGATCAGAGCGGGTGTTGGAGAGAGCGTCCCCATAGCTCTGGAGCCTGTCAATGGGAATCTGCAGGATCTGGTCATTCCACTGGCGCTGTTCCTGGATTAGGGAAGAGATAGAGCCTTCAATGGTCTGGATCTGGTCCTGTACTTCCTGGTACTTGGTGGAATCCGGGTCATAGACGTCCAGGAGGGCGGTGAGCATCTCTTTCTGGGCGGTCAGGTTCTCCAACTGCTGTCTGGAAAGGGAGGAGAGGGCCTGGTATTGTTCTAAAGTCTTAGAGATACCGCCGGATTCCTGTTCCGCGATGTGGTTCTCCAGGTCAGAGCGGGCGTTGGACAGCAGGTCGGACTGGCGTTTTAGATGGTCTAAGGGCATCTGGAGAATAGCCTCATTGTATTCCATCTGGCTCTGGATCAGGGAGGAGATCTGGTTGTCAATGTCCTGGATCTCCTGGCTGGTCTGCTGGAATTTCTCGGAACCGTACTCATATTCGGAGAGAAGTTTTTTTAGCTTTTCCTGCTGTTCCAGAAGCTTCTTGATCTCCTCCTCGGATAGGGACATCATCTGCTGGAGCTGTTCCGGGGAAGCCTCCAGACCCATGGCGGACTGCTGGTCTAAGAAGTTCTGGAGATCCTGCTTGATGTTCTGGAGCATGGAAATGTACTTGCTGATCCGGTCAATGGGGATCCGCTTGATGGCGTCATTCCACTCCTCCTGCTGTCTCTCGCAGTTGGCGATGGACTGCTCACATTTCGCGATCTGGGCCAGGAGGGATTGGTACTGGGCGGAATCCTCGTCATCAATCTGGCTTAATTGTTCCTCTAAGTCGTCAATCTGGTCACGGTAGGAGTCAGCCAAGTCCCGGGAGCCGGAGATCATGTCCCGGTACATGCCTTTTGTGACAGCCTCACCGGAGGCCTCCGCCCTGTCCAGCCTTGCCCGGGCGCGCTCCAGCTCAAGGGACAGAAGCTCCTGCTGGGCTTGGGTCAGCTCCTGCTGGGCCTGGATCAGCTCCTCCCGGAGCTGAATCTGTTCCCGGGTATGTTCCAGGGAATCCTGTTCGATCTCCAGGGCCTCTTTCTGTTTGTCCTTGATCTGGTCAAAAAGATTCAGGGCCTCTTTCAGGTTATTGGCGTAGTCCTTGCCGTAGTCGTCACTGCTGTACTCCTGCTGATTGAGGTTCTCGCTCATAAGCTTGGTGATATCCTCTCTGTGGAGGAGCTCCAGAATCCGGCTGATTTCCTTCTCAGGAAGGCCTTTCATGATGTCGGTGACTTCCTGGTCCGAGAGCCCCACCATGATTCTGGCGATGTCCTGATCCTGGAGATCCTTGATGGCCTCTATCCAGGCTTCCCGGTAGGACTGGGCGGACCGCTGGGCGGTATTGGCCCGCTCCTTGTCCATCGCTATAAGCTGGGTGAGGGCGTCGACCCGCTTGTCGTAGGAGGCGGTCTCGTCCTCGGCCAGGCTGGACAGGAGGTCATGCTGGTCTTTCAGGGCGTCACTTTTTCGCTGGACCCAGTCGATGGTCTCGATGGTGACTTGTTTTTCCTGTTTGCCAGCGCTGGAAGCGGCAGAGCCTATTTTACCAAGGCTCACGCTGGCTTCCTTGAGCATTTCGTTGGGGTCATAATCCTCAAGGGCTTTCAAGGACTTTTCATAAGAACGGACTTTGTTTAATATCTCAAGCGCTTCTCGTCCGGCGGCCTCGTCACCTTGCTCGTTTCGTCCTAATAACTCATGATATTCTTTAGTGAAGGTTTTTGTTTGTATATTGTAATACTTTTGCCATCCGTCTTTTATTTTGCCAAGAGTTTGCGCCTCAATTCTCATTTTTGCCATAGCGTAGTTCTTACAGTTCTCAAGATCAACACCATAATGTTCTTTAAAGGTATTGATGGTCTCAGCGCTGTCCATACCCATGGCGGTGTAGAAGCTTTCGTTATATTGGTTCTTGGCAAACAGCGCTTTAGCGTAATTAGTAAAGTCCGTTTCATAATGCTCAGACAACGCCTGATATAATTCCTCTGAACTGACAATACCAGCATAGAAACCAGCTACCATATCATTCAGGGAAGCGCTCAATGAGCCGACAGAAGATAACATGGAATCTGTAAGGCCATCCGAATTCATGGCGTCCTCAAAATCATGAAAAATACCATAAGATTTTTGGACGGCGGAAAGGGCCTGGCTGAGAGAAGGAACAAGATTTGCTGCGGCGCTTGTCATGTCTTCTAAATCTTTCTTAACATCATCTGGGAGACTTTTTCCCAGAGTATCATACAGCTCGTTGAGGGAATTCCCCATCAAATTTTTTATCGCCAACTCAAGATTTTCTGAGTGTCCAAGTAATTCTGGAAATTCCTGTACGAGATCTGTGAATCCAGGTTTTTCACCAGATTGAAGGCTGGAGAGAGCTTGACGAAGGGTGTTGATCTTTGCCTGGTAATCGTCAATTGCTTTAGATTGCTCCGCGGTGAAGCCGGGAAATCCAAACCCACCTGTGCGGGGAGGAGTAATGTCCGCCTGTACAATCCCCCATAACTTTAACAAGTTGATTAGTTTTTCTACCTGCTGAGCGGACTCGCCTACGCAAATACCATATTCCTGGGCTTTCTCAAGAAGGTAATTAAAAGTTTGTTCCCCATCCTGCGACCCTTCTGTCTCAAGCATCTCATAAATCTCGCCTTCCGTTTTTCCCTTCAGCCAGCTTAAGTCAACGCTTGGGATAATGGTGGTTTGGAATTCCCACTCTTTGATGATTGACTGGAGTTCTGGATACATACTGTTAAAATAATCAACAATATACTCGTCATTGATGTTAGCGGAAGCCTCCGAGAGGATTTGTGAGTATTTCTCAGCGGCGGCGTTAATTTCCTCCTGGTTTCCGCTTAACCGTGCCTGGTTGATGGTTTGACCAGCGTCTGTAAGCTGTTTAAAATAATTGGCGGAATCTTGATTTGTCATTACCCGCTGATACAGGACATACTGGTCCCAGAACTCGCTGTATTTATGAGACATGTCTCCCGCGGCGATGGCCAGTTTTTGAAGATGATTGGCGAAGCGGTCGGAAAAATCGAACTGATTGGACAGGCCCTGGATATTGAGAAGAGTCTCGTAAACTTCCTTTGCGTTACCGGAGATATCCAAAAATGTCTCCACGCCTCCATTACCTTCGTCAACATAGGAGACTGTCACACCGAATCTTTCTGTCAGCAGTTTTTCAAATTCTTTATATTTGGGGTCTGGATTATAGTAAAGCTCAAAGGACAGGGATGGATCAATCCTTGCGGTATAATTACCATACTCTTTAATCATCCGGTCAACGTTATCCTTATAACCGTCAAGAAAGTTCCCTGCGTTATTTATAAAACCGCTGCTGGTGAACTCATTTAATTTTTCCTGCCACTGGTTTCTCGTAAGGGTATCCAGGGCCCCGACCTGGCCATTAATCGCGTCTGTGACTAAGGTAATCGCGCTCTGTTCGTCGCCAAATTTACTGATCAGCTCGTCCTGGATAGATAAAAGACTTTTGCGGGCGTTGGTGATCTGTTCCACAGAGGAACCATTGTCGTTGATTACGTTTTGTAATTCGGAAATCCGCTCTTTGTAACCCTCAATATCGGATTTGGTATTATTGAACGAAACGCCGATATCTTGAGCTTTTTGTGAAACAGTGTCAGACACGCGGCTAAGCTCATACAAACCAGATATCAGCATGGATATTCCCCAGGAGACAGCAACGTTGGCGGCTGTCGCTAAAGCCTGTATGCCCATAGTGGCTGCTGCGGAGGATTTCTTTAAAGTATCAAGAGCGACTGCGCCTCCATGTGCGTTTCGAACAATCATCCGAGCCTCTTTGGAGGTGTCAGCCATAGTCCGATTAATTGCGACATGAGCTGGGACATGCGCAAGTTGCGCATTATAATCGGCAATAGCGGCCATATCAAAATCGGACAAGAGATTTTGCTTTGTAAAAAAATTTTTTAAGCTTCTAAAGTTTGTGTCTAATGCTGTCTGACCGGTTGATTTAGATGTTGCTTTGAATATCATACTATGATATAATCAAATTAATAAATAATATATTATTGGAGGAGTGTTAATTATGGGAATTTTTCTTTGGGAGAAAAATAAACTTAGATGTCCTAAATGTGGTGGTCTTTACGATAAAAATGATGGATATACCATATGTATTCATGACGGCTGTGAGCTTATTTCGGAATCAGAATATTATAAATCTGGCGGTCATGAACCCGTAATAAAATGTCCTTATTGTAACTCAATAGACACGAAAAAGATCACCACGGCTTCAAAGGTGGTTCACACAGCGGTATTCGGGGCTTTAACCACAGGGAGAAATTTAAAAGAGTGGCATTGTAATCGCTGTAACAGTGATTTTTAAAGCGGTTATGGTAAACGGCATATATATTTGTCGTTTACCATATAGACGAAAGCTTAATTGTTAAACAGTCATCTTTGATAGTGCCCTAAAATTAAGTCTGCATTTTCCTCAAAAATTGGTAAAGAAAAATTCCTTTTATCCCCCAAAAAAATCCAAACAATTTTACAGATTGGGAACTGAGTATGGAGCGCATCTTATAACAGCGTCGTTTCATATAACTGTTACCGGGAGTTGTCGCTTCTCTGAGGGCTTGACTCATTGAGCCCTGTCCCTGCGGACCGCAGGAGTGCCTCATTGTTACGATCCCATAGTTGTCACCATCTATGGGAGAGTAGAGGCAGTGTACCTGTTTCCCCGCATATTGTCCCTTCGTTTACAACAGCGTATCACGCTATCGATCATGAGAAAACTTATGTATCCATAAGAACACTCACAATTGTCGGCATATTCAAAGCGAGATGAAACCAAACATTTTAGGTTTACCGACGTTTTTCATACTGGCCAGCAACCCGATCAAGGCACCCACATTGCCCAGGTCGCCGGTCATGGACTTGACCTTTCCCGTGAGCCTGTCAATGGCGGAGATGACATTGTTAAGGTTGTTTACCAGAAAAATAAGACTGTCTGAGTCCACTATGTTGTTGATGACGCTGAACCAGGTGTTGGAGAGGCGGTTTAGGGAGCCTTCCCAGCTGTCCGCTGTCATGGAGACTTTATCCGCCATGGCCCCCGCGCCGGTTGTGTACTGATAGAGCATGGACTCATAAGTGTCCCACCGGCGGAGTAAGGCGTCCAAATGTTTTGATTGGGATTCCTCTCCCAAGGCGCTGAGAAGGCCTGTTTTTCGGGAGTCGGAATCGCTGAGCTTGTTGTAGGCCAGGGACAGTTCCCCCAGAATGTCCATGGGATTCCGGAGGGAAACCACGCCGTCCCTTGTCTCTTTTAGTTTTACATTGAGGGCGGCGCAGGCCTCCTCATACTCCTTAAGCCCATCCGCGTTGATCCCGGCGCTGGAGTCAGAGATCTGACGGGTATAGAGCAGAATGGACTGGAAAGCCTGGGCCGTGTCTGAGCCGCTGTCCCTGGTGGCGTCCATCATGGCCCCAAGGGCGGCGGCAGCCTGGGCGGCGCTGACGCCTAGGGAGGCGGCGGTGGAGCTGATGGAGGACACGCCCTGGGATAATTCCTCCATGTTGAGGGTATTGTGGCTGGAAATGGAGACCATGCCGTCCAAGGCCGCGGTCAGACGTTCCACAGAGCCATTCATGTTATAAGCCTCATCCGTGGCCTGAATCAGCTGGCTGGCGAGCTGGGAAGTCATGTCACCGGCGGTCTGGAGGGCTAAGGATAACTCGGCGATTCCTTGGGCGTCCTGATACCCAGCTTGGGAAGCCTCCTGAATACCAGTAAGATAATCGGCGGCGTTCTTGCCATATTCGCCAGCCATATGAAACGAGGCGTCCCCCATCCTTGTCAAATCCGCGAGACTGAGATTTTGGCTGGTTTTGCTGATCTGGGTCAGGAGGGTGTCCACCTGACGGAGTTCCTCGATAGCCTCCTTGACTTTTGGCAGGTCGCCTGTTAAGCTCTCGATTACTTTAAAAATATTGTCCATAATGATACCTCCTCGTATCGAATTTGAAGTTTAGCTGATTTCCTTATTCCCCTCGTGAATGATCTGGGCTAATCTCTCCACAAACTGACGCTGTAACTCGTCAGGGGGAACGTCTTTTAAGGCGGCGTACAGCTTCTGGAAGAAACTTAAGAGTTCCTTTTGATTTTCCATGATATCCACTATCGCGCCATATACCATGGCTTTTACCCGGATCTCGTCACGTCTCATTTTTAAATAGTTAAACATAGATAGTCCTCCTTGAATTTTTTCCAAACATTTTAGATTTACCAACGCCGGGGGCCATAAGGCAAGCGGGGCCTTAAGACATCCCGGGAAGCCAAGAATCACCATGAGCCGTTGGGCTCTTGTTGTTAGGGATAGTCGTGGGGACATCGGCGTTTGGGGCAGGGCACCCGTTGGGGAACCCATAGACTTTCCTGATCAGTTGTGACGGTTTTTGAGTAGTGTTCATTTGATACCTCCTCATAATGATTAATTTGAGCTCCTTCTTAATAAAAACAAAAGAAAGTCCATGGCAAGTGGGAGGATTGGAAGAGCCTTGTTTTATTTCAACCACACGCGGTGGGCGAATATATTGGGGGGAGATAGGCGGAGGGGAAAGATCTGGCCAGACAGGGAGTTACAGGGGGGTGATACCATAGTCTTTACATTTCATAACCATAGCGGCGTTGACCGCGGACATCATAACAGGGATCTCACCGATGGTACCAGCCAGGGGCTTGGCTCCCTGGATCAATCGGTGGGAGAAGGGGATTCCGTTTAATTAAAGGATCTGGCGCTGATTGCCAGCGGGCTGGATTTTGTGATCATGGAGACAGAAGAAAGCCCATGGGAAATGGAAGGACGTTTGGTGGGGACGCGGCGGATTCCACTCCATTTATAAAAAAAGCGCCGAGCCTAGGTCATGTTAAAATAGAGCGGGGATACGGTGGCTTGGTGATCAGGCATCCCTGTAAGGGAACAAGTCACACGGATCCGGAGGACATTCAGTTCACGACCATTGAGAACGCGGTTTATATGGGGATGAAGAATGATGTCTCATTTATCTTGTTCTATGTGATGAACATTTACGAGCGGCAGGGCGTGTATAACCCGAATATGCCGGTACGCCAGTTAATGTACGCGGCAAAGCTGTATGATAAATATATCCAGGTGAGAGGCCTGAATATCTATGGAAAGAGTTTGATACGTCTTCCGCTGCCGAAGCTGGTGACATTTTATAATGGGCTGGAAGGAGAGGGTGATAAGATCTTAAGCTTAAGCGAGGCGTTTGAGTCTGACGGGGAAATCATGGATCCGAATATAGAGGTGAAGACGCGGATGATAAACATCAACCATGGGAGCAACCCGGAGTTGATGAGAGCCTGTGAGCCCCTGGCTGAGTACGCGTGGCTTGTGGAGAGGATCCGGGAAAACAGAAGGAATGGCCTGGGGATTGAGGAGGCGGTGGACAGGGCGATTAATGATATGCCCGAGGATTATGAGATCAGGAAGTTCCTGATCGGGAACAGGGCGGAGGTGAAAGATTTGTGCGTTACGAAATATAATGAGGCTGAGACCATGAAGAGGTTCAGGGAAGAGGGCCGGGAGGAAGGCCGGAAGGAAGGCGAGGATAGGTTGGGAAGGCTTGTGTCGTTGCTGATTATGAAAGGGAGAACTGGGGATGCCCAAAAGGCGGCAACCGATAAAGCGGCGAGGGAAAACCTGTATCAAGAGTTTGGTATTCTATGATAGAAATAGGGGCATTGGTTTCCCGCTGACCTAAGAAGTTCTGGAGATCCTTGATGGCCTCTTTCCAGGATTCCCGGCAGGCCTGGGCGGACCGCCGGGCGGTATTGGCCCGCTCATTGTCCATCTCGATGAGCTGTGTGAGGGCGTCGATCCGCTTGTCGTAGGAGGCGGTCTTGTCCTCGGCCAGCTTGGAGAGAAGATCGTGCTGGTCTTTCAGGGCGTCACTTTTTCGCTGGATCCAGTCGATGGTTTCTATGGTGGCTTGTTTTTCCTGTTCCAGTTGGGTAGGGGCGAAGGGGGCGGAAACGGGAGAAGAGGCGGGGGAGTTGGAATTCTGGGGTTTGAACCAGTTGGAATCAAGCTCCCAGTTAAAAGTATTGTTACGGATACTATCAATGAGATCCTTGACCGCGTTCATCTGCAGGGACATCTTATTAAGGTCAAAAGGGGTAAGAGGGATAAGACCATTCTGGGCGTTGTTTTCGAACTGGGCGAGAATATCGCGGGCGTTCGCTAATCTTCCTAGTACATTTGTGCTCGCTCCCGCCGCGTTAGCGAGTGCGATGATCTGGTCAATGTCGGAGGACGTGTTGATCTTAGCGTCATTGGTAGCGAGTTTGGCCAGCTCCAGCTGCGCGATATAGGCTCTGGCCGCGTCTGAGGCGGAGGCCTCACTGAAAAAGGCGAGGGCTTCCTCCTGCGTGGCGTCGGCCAGGTTTTTCCCGGTAAAGGCGCAGAACTCCCTGGCCGCGGCGAGAGAGCCATAGACTAGGGAGGAGGCGTCGACGATACCCTGGGCCTCTAGCTCCTTTGCCACCTGTTCCGCTGTCGCGTCTGTCAGACCTTCCAGACACACGGAGGCAAACACGTATTCGCTGGCAAGCCGGTTAAAGGCCCGCTGTACCTCGTCGGCGGTGGAGGAGGAATCGGACAGCACGGACAGGAACCTGTCAAGATGGATCCCGTCAATCTCCTTAAACGCGTCTACCACGCCTGCCATGGACTTGTTTGTGAACTGACCGGTTCCTTTAGCGAGAAACTCGTCATAGAGTTCATTGACAGCCGCCCATTGATTGGTCATATTATCCAGAGTGCTGACGACCTGGGTTATGGAAGCGGTGGAGAAGTCTGGGGATTCCGAGAGGGAGACATCGGGAATATCGGGGGTGGTCTCACTTAGGATCTGCATGTAGTGGGTAAAGGCCTGGGTGTTGGTAACTCCATCTTCAAGAAATAGATCTAACTGAGAAAGGGCTTTCAGCAATTCGGAATTGGAAAAGACAAAATCCTTGTCAAGTTTCCCGGCTTTGGCCAGTTCCATAAGCCCTTGTTTGGTAATCTTTAGATCGTTCTGATCAAAAATGGACTCAATCTGATAGTCGTTCCATGTGTCAGGGTCCAGTTCTTTCCACAGGAGCTTTCGGTCATTGTTTATCTGGCTCAGAACTTTCTGCTGATCCTTGGTCAGCTCATTATATGGCAGTTCCATCAACTGTTTTCGATACTCCTCGGTAATCTCAAGCTGTTGGTAAAGGTTATCTTTGATCATCTGGGTCTTCGCCGCGATATCATCATAGTCCTCACTCTGAGCATGGAGAGCCTTATCCTGTTCCTCGCTCAGGAGCCGATAGGCGGCGATCTGCTGGTTAATATTATTCGTGTTGCCCAGAACGCTGGCGTTTAATCCAGATTGTTTTAAAGACTCATAATTAGCGTCAATGAGAAGATCGCTGGCGGGACTGTTCCGGCGTGTGTCATAAGCCTCGACAGCTTTTTGAGCCATATCCCTGGCGTTACGTTTGATTTCTTCTTCTTTCAGGGCTTTTTGGAGTGCCAGCTCCCTGGTGATCTGTTGAAGATCTCTCAGCCTGTCCTTTCTGAGACTGTTGAGTCATCTTTTGACAGAAGATCTTTGCCACATTGTCAAGTGGTGAATTCAATTTTTCTTGCATATTTTTTTATACTATGGCATAATATAAGTAAGAAATTCTTACTTGAAAGGAGCATAAACAAATGAATACACAAATATTAACAGTTTCTTCCAAAGGACAGATTTCTTTGCCAGTCAGCATCCGAAAACTCCTGTCGATTGATACTGGTGATAAACTGGTGGCATATACTTCAGGAGATGTTATCATGCTCAAAACTTTAAAACTTCCATCTGCTGAAGAATTTGAAGCCTCACTTGACGAAGCGCAAAAATGGGCAAAGTCTGTTGGGTATAATGAAAATGATGTTAATGATATAATCAAATCAGTTAGAAAGAAGAAACGAGTATGAGAATTGTGATAGATACAAATGTTTTGATTTCTGGTGTGTTTTTTGGCGGATTTCCGAGAGAAATTCTTCGTGCTGTTGTTGATCAGAAGATAATAGCCTGCGCTACGACAGAAATTATTAACGAATACGAGGAAATCGTGCAGGAAATGATTGACAGAAAACAAGGGCATATTAATAGAACAATTTTAAGCCCTCTAATTAAAGCTATGGAAATTATTGAACCTGTTACTCATGTTGAAATATGCCGTGACCCCGACGATAACAAATTTCTGGAATGTGCAAAAGATTCCCATGCCTTATATATTGTTAGCGGAGATAAGGATCTCCTCGTAATAGAACGGTTTGGAAATATTCAAATCGTAACCGCAAAGGATTTTTATGAGATATATTTATAGTTTCCAGTCATTGTTTATCTGGCCCAGAACGTTGATGTTTAATCCGGATTGTTTTAAAGACTCATAATTAGCGTCAATAAGAAGAACGCTGGCGGGACTGTTCCGGCGTGTGTCATAGGCCTCGACAGCTTTTTGGGCCATATCCTTGGCGTTGCGTTTAATTTCTTCTTCTTTCAGGGCTTTTTGGAGTGCCGGCCCCCTGGTGATCTGTTGAAGATCTCTCAGCCTGTCCTTTCTGAGACTGTTAAGTCATCTTTTGACAGAAGCTCATCCATGAGCCGGGACTGGGTCTCCAGCTCGGAGTTGATAGCGGAAAGCTCGGATTGGTCTGCCTGTTTATTAAAGACGTAATGCCATAATTCTTGTCCTTGACAAACTTGGAGGTATTTAGAACAGTGAGTATGGCGGGGATCTCCCCGACCGTATCGGTCAGTTTCTCGGCGCTCTGAATCAGACGCTCAAGGAAGGAGATTCCGCCTTGGGTCAGTTCCTTGTTTGCCAGACCGCTCACAAAGGAATCCCATTTGTTCTGTAAGGAGTTTAAATGTCCCTCCCAGGAGGAAACGGCTTCGGCGGCTTCCTGGTCCAGGCTTCCCACGCCATCCCGGTAATTCTTAAGCATCTCCTCATACATATCATAATTTTCCAGAAACGCCTTGAGGGCCTCCGTATCCAGCTCACCGCCCGCCGCCAACAAATTGGGACGCCTCTTGTCAGAGGCGTCAAGGCTTGTGTATGCCGCGGAGAGTTTCTGGATAAACCCCATAGGCTCTTTTAAAGAGGACACGCCGCTTTTTATGGTGGACAGCGATACACTGAGATCGGCGCATGCCTCTCCATATCGCTCAAGAGCCGCTCCCCCTGTCCCTAGCTGCCCGGTCACCTGACTCAGGCTTGTAAGCAGGCTGTTAAAAGCGTTAGCCGCCTCACTGCCGTTCTTTTGGGTCACCGCGAGCATTGCCGCCAGGGCGGCTGTGGTCTCGTCAATGTCCAGCCCAAGGTCGGCGGCCTGGGAACCTACGAGGCTCATGGCCTCAGCGAGATCCCCCATGGATATCCCATGGCGCCTGGAGATATTGCAGGCACCGTCTAAAGCCGCCGTTAAAGCGTTAACGGACCCCTTCATGAGGAACGCCTTGTCCGTGGCCGCGATATATTTGTTCGCGAGTTGAACCGTCATGTTCCCCGCGCTTTGAAGGGCCGCGGACAGGCTCGCGGCGCCTTCTGGGTCTGGGTATCCGGCTTGGGACATTTCCTGGAGATTTTTAAGGTAATCCCCGGCTGGCTGGCCATATCTGTCAGCGGCATTGAGGGCTCTGGACCTGATTTCCGCCGGACTGGATTTGGAGAGCTGGGGGGATCCGGAAATCTGGGTAAGTATGGAGTCGTTGGCTCTCGATATTTTCAGTGACTTGAAAAAATTCCCCACTGTCATGGAGGCCAGCCCCAGCACGTCAGCCATGGTTTTTATATGGAGTATTATCTCTTTTACTTTGCCAGAGGAGCTTACTGTCTCAATCCCAGCGGCTTTAACGGTGGCGCAAAAAAGCGTCAGGGCATTGGCCGCGTCATTAAGGGACTGCCTGTCAGTGGCAGAATTAATAAGATCTCGTACTTTTTCCGCTTCCTCCAAAAGAGAGGGGGAGGAGCTGATTTTCGTGTTCCCGCTCATGTAGGAGTCCAGATTATTTTCCAATTTATTTGTTCTGGAGTTGAGGTTTACGGGGATTGGGTTTCTGGAGAAAAAGACTTGGAGATTGGCGAAGACCTTTTTTATCTTAAAGGCTAATTTGTTTTCGTCAATATCCAGGGCGTCAATATCCTTGAGGGATACGCCGCTCAAAAGGCGGTTGATCTCATTGTCTAATTGTTTGGTGTCAATTTTAACGCTCAGTTTCGTATGGTCAACCCGCGCCTGGATTTGTTCCAGACAGGCTTCCAATTCCCGCTTGGTTTCCGCCTCCGAGAAAATGCCCGTGACCCGCAGGGCGGCCACAATCCGCTCCAACTGCCTGATATCGGAACTCATCTGTTTTTTGGTCTTTTTCTGATCCAGCATGCCGGTAAGTTTTAGTGTCTGGTTACTATCCATTGAAATTTCCTCCTTTGATTTAGGAATAATTAAAAAAGACTGTTAGACAGCCTTTTTTGGGTTTCAGGTAAGTGATATTGGTTTATAAATATTTAAAGTATCCGTCCACAATTTGCACAGGCCCTGTCAACGCGGCTGGGTGCGAAAAAGACGGATTTTTTGGGAACTACTTGTATGTCTGTGCTTCCACAGAAAGGACAGGATGGCTTAGATGGGGTACTAAAAAGTGGACAATTAGGCATAACTTTTTTTAACTGCTGTCTGGCGTCCTCTCGATCAATCGCTTCGAAAGTATAGAGTGGTGGACGACCATATACCGTGGTTGTTAATGTCCCTGCGCCTTCCTTGTAGTAATAGTAAGTCTTAGTCTCCTTTTTTTCAGGCGGGGTGTCGCTCTCGCCTCCCGACAGGAGAGATTTTCCGCAGACTAGACAAACAGTGTCACTGTTTCTTTCTTTCAAAATATCCTCGTTAAAAGTTGATTTGCAATGCGGACAAAGGATTGTTCTTCCCATGGCGGATCCTCCTTAAGGTTTTCTAAGGAAAATTATACCATGGGAGTGTTATGACCGCAACAAAAAAGTGGATTTAGTATAAACTTATAAACTGTTTTGCGACGCGACGCGCTCAGATATTACTTAAACAATATAAAGATGTGCTTTATTTTATGGGAGTCTTCATTTATGCTGCCAATATCCAGCATGGACAGCTTTTTTGCTTCATTATCATAATTCAATGGCGGTTTGTAACGGATCCTTTTCAGGCCCAGTTTATAAGTGCTTTTTCCAAGTTCATTTATCCACGCTCCTGGCTTCTGTTCCGCGACACTGTTTTCAAGGTCTGTTCTGGCGTTAGATATAGATAGTCCTCATAATATTTTTTCCAAACGTTTCAGATTTCCCGACGCTGGGGGCCATGGGCCAAGCGGGGCCTTAAGACATCCCGGGAAGCCAAGAATCACCATGAGCCGTTGGGCTCTTGTTGTTAGGGATAGTCGTGGGGACATCGGCGTTTGGGGCAAGACACCCGCCGGGGAACCCATAGGCTTTCCGGATCAGTTTTGATGGTTTTTGAGTAGCGCTCATTTGATACCTCCTCCTTCTGAAATACTGGCAGAGATGAAATATCCAAAGTTAAGAAAGAACCACTGATCCCGCGATCTCGAAAATTCAATCTCTAGTGTTTTCCAAAGACCGCACCCACGCCAAAAGTTACATTTAGCACTTTGGTGCTGGTAGTTGTAAAATTAATGGTTATAGTAGTTCCGCTCCAGGATGCGGTGATCGTTGTATTATAAATACCGACAGAATGGATGCCGTCAACATTAGTAGAAGCTTTCCATGAATTTGAGGCCGCAAGTAGATGATTGCCGACGCCTTGAGTAATAATGATGTAATATGTATTTGCTTCTGTAGGCGCGTTGGTAATTGTTATACTTGCTGAAGGATTATTGTGGCTTAGGGTTGCTGTGGCTGATGTAGTTTTCCTTATGCAATAGCTGCTTGGCACAGCGTTAATCGTGATATTGCCTGTCATGTACTTTCCGCCGCAGTTTATTGTTTGGCTGCTGCTGCCAGGTGTATAGGTACCGCCTGATGAACTGGCGATTGTTCCTGTCAGCTTGGTGCCTCCCACCCAGGCGGTTTTGCCGTTTAAAATGTTGGCGGCTGTTGCTGTGCCGGAAGTTTGGCCAGATAAACTGTTCGCGGTTATTTTCCCGGAGCCATTGTGATATCCGGCGGGGATGGTGTAGGAGTCTCCGCAGTTTAAGCCCGCGGTTTTAGCGCCCTGATTGGCCATTGTCCCGGTAACCCGCGACCCGTTGCCCCATGCTTCATACCCTGTCAGCACCTGCGGGGCTCCCGCCGCTGTTTTTCCGGACTGGACTCCTGTCTGTGACGCCAGGGAATTGCCTGTTACCTTACCGGAACCATTATGATAGCCAGCCGGAATGGTGTATGTATTGCCGCAGTTTACAGAACCTGTCACAGCGCCGCGGTTGGTCATATTGCCGGTAAGTTTTGTCCCGTTTGCCCAGGCGGTTTTGCCGCTGAGGATATCTCCGGCTCCGGAGGTGGCTTCTGTCTGTGATGCCAGGGAATTGGCGGTCACTTTGCCGCTGCCGCTGTGGTATCCGGCTGGTATTGTGTATGTATTGCCGCAATTGAGAGACGCGTTTTTGGCTCCCTGGTTCGTCATGGTTCCTGTTACCTTGTTTCCGTTAACCCAGGCAGTTTTCCCGCTGAGGATATCCCCTGCCGCGCAAGTGCCGCCGGTCTGACTTGCCAAACTGTTAGCGGTCACTTTGCCCCTGCCGTTGTGATATCCAGCCGGTATGGTATAACTGTTGCCCGCGGTTAGTGTGGCTGACGCTGCCCCTTGATTGGGCATACTTCCGGTAACCTTACTCCCATTGATATAAGCGGTTTTTCCGCTCAATATGTCGCCTGCTCTGGAAGTCGCGTCGTCGGTAGCGGTTCCTGTAATTCCAAAAGCGGACTGCCCTTTCAGCAGTTTACCCTGGCTCAGTCCCCCGGCGGCTGCCATAGCGTTCTGGGGAACGCCGATCAAGGTATTAGGTTCAATGACTCCTCTGGACTCATTAAAACGGATTTCGGCCCTGGCAATACCGTCTGTATTTACGGAAACATAAGCCGCGTCTCCCCTGACTACAGGGGTCGTATTGTTTGTCCCGTGTTTGACAGAAGTGTCATTTGTCACATTTCTTAACGCGCCAGTCTGCCGGGTGTGGGCGTTGGTGCTGTAGAAAGTTTTTCCCGTCTCAACATTCCCCGGGGCGGCATTTCCAGTCAGTTCCAGTGTACCTTCCACGATCTCATCATCGCTGTCGCTGGTAACGGCGGTTTTTCCTTTTAATACATCATTTCTTACAGCGGTTATATCATCAGATACCCCGCTGCCATGAACATTTATAAGTAATTCTCCCATTTTGTTTACCTCCTTAAATGATTACCGTAAAATTAAATGAACCTGGCTGTATGTTCAGAAAAGCTCTTTATAAGCCGGCAGAGAGTCATGGTCATGGTTCCTTCAAAGCTTGACCACTGAAAACTCTGGATCATATATTGATTTTTCTCTCCTGTCATTTTCGAGGTATACTGAATCTTTTGATTTACATCCAGCCAGGGAATCAGTATAAGCTTAAGGCTGATGGTATCCGCCATGGCCGTGGTCTGATAGGTGAGATATTCGGCCTGGTTATAGCAGAGATCATCGGAATAAAGATTGTCATATGTCACGCTGTTTACTATTTCATATCCCAGATTAGGTACGGAAAAAGGACAGTCCGGACGGGTTTCTTTATAAATTCCGTAAGCCTGATATTGTCCAAGCAGATAAAGGCAGTTTTGTACCTGGTCTCCCATATTTCTTCTGTAGGAAAAAACGTAAGTGGTATCCGCCGCCATACGATTCTCGGCAATAGGTGTGCCGTCGTCGTTGACAATCGGAATGGGAGGTAGGTTATTAATGCTTACCCGGGCCCCGGGTCCATTGCTGCCGCATATATGGATTCCGATTCTGTCCAGATGGTCAATATCTTCTAGAGAAGCGACATCGTCTAAAGCGATATGGTATACTCCATCCGAATAAGAAGAGGACTCCGCGTACCGGTCTTCCAACTCTAAGTCCAGGGTTTTCCCCCACACTTCTGTCACATTGTAGATTTCAGAAAATGTATGGCTGGTTGTCTCGTCAATCCAAAGGCAGTCGATGAGGGAATCATCGAGGATCACTGGTTCCCATAATCCGGAGGGGATTTTTCTCCAGATAAATGTTCCATCCACGTCAAAGAAAAACTCCCAGGAAGGATACAATTCGCACAGCTGTGTCAGGATATCACAGTATGTGGTGGGGGTGGAGAACTCCAGATCATAGGGGACTTCTTTTGGGATATCCTCAACATTGTACTGGCTGACCCCCATTTCCTTTAAAAGAGCCAGCACGCTGGACCGGATGCCTTCTCCGGCGGGGATGACAAAATTCAGTCCTGAAATCTGCCCGTTTTTTGTGCCGTCAAAATCAGCCATTAAGTCAGCGCAGGACAATGACAGGGTATTTTCTGACGCGTTGTACGAATAGTCAACATCAATATAGGTAAAGGTGCCCACAAGCCACCAGGTAATGGATTTGCCCGGGCCTCCTTTGATCCCGTAGTAAACCCGTATATATTTATCGATCCAGATCTTTTTGTCATTCCCAATGAGAAGAGAGGGGTCTGTCACATGGAGTTCACAGCTGTAAGTCCTGCGCTGTTTTGATTTGCTGTCAACATTGAGAGTGTCGGAGAGCAGATTGCCCTGAAGGGTGTCCAGGATCTTAAATTGCTTATCCAATAACTCAATGTTCACAAATACGGTTTTTTCTGTTTGCCGGATAAGCCCTATGTCCTGATTGGTGGGGGAGTAGTACATGATTAATCCCCTCCCATCTTGTCAAGGATGCCCTGGACATCCGCGCGGTCAAGCTCATAGAGGCCGTATTGGTTCAGCGTCTTTTCGCTGACAACCTCTTCCCCGTTGATGACGGGTTTGTTATAAAGCTCATTGTAATTCACAGAAACAGCCTGTTCCTGGATTCCGCTGTCAAAATTATTTTCCCTGTCAATATCTGTGTCAATAAATCCGTTGTCATACAGATCACCGATCAATGTGGGATCACCGCATTCAACCCATTCAATCTGGTGAGAGATATTTTGATAATGTCCGTTCTGGGTTCTGGGAAGGCTGCCGGAAATATTTACCATCCACATATCCCCCTCAAAGGATTTTAAGATCTTCGGGCTGCCGTCTGTTAAAAACCGGTCCAATTGATTGCGGTACTTCCAGCCATTTGCCGTGTCAAAACGACAGTTTTTCGGTTCAATAAATGTGGCTTTTAAAGTGCCGGAGTAGTAGCGGGCCATCCCGTTATGTACCACATAAGGATATTTTCTGCCAGGAGATACGATGATATTGGATTCCCTGTTGTAAGTGATATCGTTGGAAGTGTCCAGGATCATCGGATAGCTGATATCCTTTCCGCAGAGAAAATAGCTGTGGAACCGGGAGTGTACGGTGTTGAAAAATGTATCAGAGTCCGAACCGGCGATGACCGCGACATAAGCGTACTCAATATCCCTGTTTGAAGGTTCATAGTAATCGTAGAACTCAAAATTGAAATCCTCATTGACATTTATATTTTTTTCATAAATTGTCTTCCATACGAAATCACCGGCAAATCTCTTTTTGATTTTAACCTTTGAGACAATCTCTTCTGTATATGAAACATTTCCGGCATTTGTGTCTCCTTGATACAGCCCGTGCAGAAGTGTATTAAAATCCCAGTCTTTTGGCATGTTCCAGTCAAAAGGTATCAAAAGATTTTTTGTCGCGTACATTTCATCAAGGATTATTTTCGTAATAACAAAAGAAGTAATCCTGGCGTCCGCGGCAGCGGTATTTGAAAAGGAATGATTGCCGCTGGAAAAAGAAGTTCCTATAAACACATATTTCACCTCCTGTTTTATGTGATCAAAGCTGCTTCTATATGATAATACCCGTTTCGGCGGGAGATACATAATCCAATTTTATCTTCTTCAGATAAGAGCGGAAGTTTATTGCTGTAATAGACAGATGTCACGGAATTGCTTATGACTCTCAGCTCAAAGCATCCCCTTGTCTCATCGGTTCCAAACCGTCCGACGCGGTAGCTTACCAGGAGCCGAAGGGTCTTTCTGGCATCACTGTACATGGAGAGAATTTCCTGGTTTGGCCGGATGCCGAAAAACCGTATAACAAAGGAGAAATCTCCCTGAAAGAAAAATCCCCTGTCGTAAGTCAGCTCATCCTTTCTCAGATCAATAAATTCATTGTCAATAAAGACAGCCTCATGGTTTAGATGGCCGCTGGATGAGATGATGTTTGAGCGGAGATGGACAGCGCCCAAGTGGGACGCGTTGGTCAGTTCCATAAGGGAAAATACATCCCGGGTGCTGTAAAAGACAGAGATCCCGATATACCCCGTATCCACTAACATTCCGTTGATGGTCTGTCCGGTGGCCCGGATATAGTATTCATTTTTGTTGGTAAAGCCGGACACGGTATGTGTTAATGTGTCTGTGTCATATTTTAAACCAGAACTCATCAGCGGGGTAAATGTATTGCTGTATACGGACACGGACCATGAATCTAATGGCTCGCCATTTTCCTGAAAGTAGAATAAGGAAAACTCATATGACGATGAGGCGATGGTCTGCCCGTCAACGGCGTTGGAAAACTGGAATACAGGTTTTTTCAGACATAAAAATTGAGTCCCAATGGGCTGAATCTGGGACTCATTGCCGTCTTTGTCAAATACGGTGATGTAGGCCGTGTATTTCCCGCCGTTTTTCAGCTGTGATTTTGACAGGTCTATGTTGTGTTCCAGTTTGAATGAGGATACGGTCTGGTCGTATATAAGCTTGCCGCTTTCGCTTTCGCAGATAATGCATCTGTTTTTAAATACCTGGTTTCCGTTCCAGGCGAACTTGACGGAATATCCTGAATCCGCGTCAAATGGAGTTATTTTATAGATTGTTGCCTGCAAAAGGGGATTACCTCCTCCATAAACAAAAGAAAAGGATCTGCCGCTTGACAGATCCCTGGTTGATAGTTGTCTATTCATTTTTAGCCCGGAGTTTCTCAATGTATTCCTTAAGTTCCTCTAAACTGTCGATTTTACTTAAAGCGTCTATGATAACTTGACGCTCAAGCTTTTCGGCTAATTCTTTTATAATTTCTCCTTGCGGCGGCATTTTCTCACCTCTCCTTAAGCATTAAAAATGAGTACGTGATAATTATACCATAAATCTGGCGGCAGAGTCTATAAATTTCTAACATTCTGGGCGTTCCAGATATTATATTCGGCCCCACTCTTTGCTGCCTTTCCGGACATTTTTATGATATTGGTGCTGATTTCATTCTATGAATTATTATATCCACCTATTACATAGCAGTAATCGGCACCGCTAATTGACACTGGGACAATGACGTTGGTGTTTCCATTACCCCACCCGATTCCATTACCGCCACCATAATTGAACCACCATGCCGAATTTTCATATATCTCAATGATATGCCATTGATCTTGAGTTACTACATTCAGAGGCCAGGTATTATTAAATACGGCAATAGTCATTGGGACAAAATGCACGTTATTAATTGGGATTGTCAGGCTATAGTGAGTTACAGTATTTCCATTCATATCGGTAAAACTTTTTTTAGTTGTTGAAGATTTTAAACCATATCCAGTATATTGAATATATCTATCAACTTCCCCCGAGACACCTGCGATAGATGTGCCTCTTCGTATTTTGTCTGCTGTGATACCAAAATATTCTCTAAGTTTTGATTTAGAGATTCTTGCTTCCGGAGCCCAATCGGCACCATTTTTCACATAGTATCCTTCTGGTAAACCGTTAATGGCATAATAGTCACCAGATTCCCCTATATTCGTTCCATACTGATATTGTCCACGGTTATTTGGGATCGCGTTTACTGAGACTTGTTCCAATACTTTTCCGCTATCAGCTTTAACGGTTTGAATTGATGTTGAAGGAGTAATGGTTTTGGTTTGAGCAGGTGCCCCAACATAGCTTGCTCCTTGCAGATAGTAGCCAGTTGGAGGAGATATTGCGAATCGTCGTACTTTATCGCCAGTTGTTGGATTAAACTGTATAGCGTTCCCATCATATATCGAAACACCAGGATAAGAAGAGTTGATACCTCCAATAGTACTATTTACTACTGTTCGATTAGGCATACTTCCATTTATCTTAGTTCCTTTTGAGTATCCAGAATATCCAGAAAGAAGAGAACCAGCTTCGAGATTCGCATCACCAGTGAAAGTTCCAGTTAACCCAAGAACGCCCTCATTATACTTTAACTTTCCAGATGTAAGTCCAATGGCATCCCTTACTTTTTGGTAGGTTAAATATTCATAGTCTTGTGCGTTGTTGTTCCAATTACAGCCATATATACCTGCTTCAACAGCGATTTCGAATCTGCCATTATTAATCCTTGCGTATTGACATGGCTGTGAGGTTCCCCTCTTATCAGGAACTGTTCCTGTGATTTTAGTTCCATTTACCCAAGCTGTTTTATCTTTAGCCAAATAATTTGCCGTGGCATTTGCGGCTGTCTGACTAGATAAACTGTTTGCTGTGATCTTCCCCGAACCGTTATGATACCCGGCGGATATTGTGTAGGAGTCTCCGCAGTTAAGTGAAGCGGTTTTGGTTCCTTGGTTCGCCATCGTTCCGGTAATTTTCACTCCCTTGACATAAGCGGTATTTCCATTCATCATATGGTCTGGCTGAGCATTTGCGTCATCTGTGGTAATATAATTGCCTGGTATTGGGTTGACAGTAACTTGTTTTAAAACTTTTCCGCTGGCGGAGATTATAACCTGGGACAACTTTGTAGGAGTGACGGCTCTCTGCTCGTAGGGAATAGTGACCGCAGGGCAGGAGAGTTTTGGGTCACTGTCAAGATAGGCCCCTTTTGGGATTCCCACATACAGATTACTTCCGCTTCCTAAGGAGATGGATTGCCCAGGTGTGAGAGTGGGCGTACGCCAGTCTAATCCGATGTTGGAAAGACCGCTCTCCCTTCTTGCGAGAGTTCCCCTGATCCGTTCTCCGCTGACATAGGCTGTCTTATCTTCCAGAATTTCTTCTGGAAGGGCGGTGGCATCGGATGTGATCTGTTTCAAATCCAAATCATCACTGCTGATACTAGCGGGCATCCAAATTTTTGCCATATTATATCCTCCCTTCATCCATACATTCCTGATATTTTTTCCTTATATACTTGATCGTCTCCTCAATAAGTCCATTGTCCATCTGGTTTTCCATGAGAACTTTTTCATAAGTGTCATATGTCCGGAAGATATGGTCAAAGGATTCACGGTTATAGCGGCGGCCGTTTGACAGGCCCGAGGAGAAGTCCAGGATCTTCCAGCGCCAGTCCTCGATTTCCTTGTCCAGAAACATGTCCGTGAGTTTTTGGATATCCCGGCATATCTCATTGTCCCGGTGGTCAGAGTGCGCGGCATATTGGTTCAGTTTTTCCTGTAATTCATTTAGATTCTGTGATGTTTTCATCAGCAGGGCGTGTTCCTCTCTCTGCTTTCTGGTCCACTTTACCTCGATTCCCAGTTTGGCGGTTACCCATTCCATCAGGGCCATGACTGCTTTCAGGCCCATCAGGATGGTGAAGACTTCAAAAAAGAGAGAGGAGTAGTCGATGGTTGTCAGTGACGTTAGATCTCCCATAGTCTATCACCTGCCCCACTCTATCTGTGTTTCAGGTCGTAGAGTGCCGCCCCGATGAGATGGTCAAGGTATTTGTCAAAGTCATGGTTAGCGGTTTTTAAGACCTGGTACGCAGAAGCGGTCAGGGCGGAGACGGCTTTGGCTTTGGCAAGTTCTTTTGCTTTTGCCTGGGCCTGGGCTGTCCACTGGTCAGTGCCCTTGATATCCTTGACAACGGTCTCGTACACGTCCTTTACGGCGCTTAAGATATTGGAATATAGTATGTCCGTATACTTGTCTATCCGTTTTTCTTTCGCGTAACGGCCCGCCTCAGCTCCTATGTAAGTGATGACGGGAAGCAGCACAACCGTCCACAGGGTTTGGATCAACTGGATCCAGTCGATTTGCTGTATGATCGTTTCCATGATGGTTTCCTCCTTGTCTTAAATCTTATATTTTTTATTTTCCTGGTCAAAGTCCGCTATGACCAGTTCTCCCTGACAGTTTGTCACCATGCATTTTCCTTCGTTGATTCCGGGTTCCGGACAGAGGAAATATTTTCTACCGTCAGGGGCGCTGTGATATCCGGTGAGCATATAGCCCTTTTCATCAAACAGATACCAGCCAGAGGTGCCTCCGGTTCGCTCTGTCAGCCAGTGCCATCCGTCACGGGCGTAGGTCCCGTCGGAAAACTGATACCACCACCGCTTTTGGTCAGCGGCTTGAAGAAATCCCTGCTCATATTCATTTCCATGGTTTTCCACAAGGGAATAATCGGGCCGCCCGTAGCCGTCGATCCGGCGGCCTGCGTTCATCCAGCCCAAGGGGTACTGCTTGTACGCTACACATCCGCCTTCATTTTCCAGAATTTTGTCAGAGCTTGTGTTGCCTTCTATGGTGTAGATTATGCTGTTTTCCACTTTATACACATATCCGGTGTGATAAACCCTGGTTCCGTTGTGGAAAAAGATCTGGTCTCCCTCCTGAGGCGTGTTGTGATAGCGGCCCATTTTTTTATAAAAACTGGCAGAGGTGGGGGTGTAGGCGGAAAATCCGCCAAGCAGCGCCCTGGCGGCCTCCACTCCGAACAGATGAATCAGCACCGTGTCCACAAAGGAATCGCACCAGGGCTGACCCTGGACATTGATTCCTGTTTTTTGCCTGTACAGATCCGCGAACACCGTATAGTTGCCGTCTCCGGCGTTGTTTTTAAAATGCTCCGGGTTGTCGTAGGTTCCCAGGTGGTCTTTTCTGTTTTTCTCACAGTAGCCTACCCATTTCCTGAATTCTGGGGTGACTTTTTTCTGTATGATTCCCATGTCTAACCCTCCATGATCTCGGCGACCTTGACGCGCACCGGTTCTCTTAAGTCATTTTCATCAAAGGGGATGGCTTCCAGCTGTTCTTTGGCTTCGGCTTTTGACAGATAACCGTTGTTGTACTGGCTGACCGCCAGAAAGATCTTATAGCAGTTGATGCTGTCAGCGATGTTCCGCCAGTAGCTGATCCGGTTCTGGGACCGGCAGGACAGGCATGGTTTGTAGGGTTTCCCGCATACAGCGCAGGTAGCGGTGTTTTTGTTGTCATTCATTTTCGTTTCCTCCTGGTATTTTTATTTGGTTATGAAATAATTTAACTCTTTTGGGCTGACCTTTTTTAGGTCAATGCCGAATCCGGAATATCCGCTGGTGAGCAGACGGTCCGCGTTTTTGATGTGCAGAATACTTGTGACAGAGTCCATGAAGGCGTTGATCTTCATATCCCAGACCGTGGACCAGCTGTATTTGAAGCCTTCCATGTTGGTGAGGGCCGATATGAGAGGGAGGAGGACTGAGTGGAACCGCAAGTCCTGGCTGGCCTCATACTGTTCCCTGGCCTCGTCCAACAGCACCTGCCTGGTTGTCTCATTCATGGCCCGCTCCACATTTTTTTCCAGCCTGTGGGTTTTCCTGAGATATTCTGTGATGATCTCATATATGGAGCGGTCGATGACAGCCTGGGAGGCTGGGTCCACCAGGACGACGCTGTCATTCTCTTTTTGGACCGCTATCTGGAAACCGGCCAGGTTCAGATGGCCGAAGAGGATGGCGGACAGGTCTTTGCCAAATGTTTTGTATCTTGTCAAAAACAGTTCATAGTCAGAGATGGTGTTCCAGTCCACGCCGGACAGGGAAAGGATATATTTCAGGTCCGTGGGGGTGGCGGTGAAACTCTGTACAAAAGAAAAATATTTCTGTTCTCCCCAATCCGCAATCTCCCCCAAAGTGGGCTGATGGATCTGGATCTTGTCATTGATCACAAAATCTTTTCCCCGGTAGACTTGCAGTTCGTCGTTGCCCAAAATGATTCACCTCCCTTCCTCTTGTCAGTTTTCGTCAAAGTAGCCGTTCAGCTTCCGGTTGTAATATCGGGTGACTTTTGGCCGGACCCGGATCCTTGGCTTGCAGGTTATATCGTCATAGGTATGGATCTGTTTTTCCGGAATATAAGCGCATTCCAGGCTGAGGCCGTCCATGACCTTCACGATGGTATTTTCCTGGGAAGTGGTGGATGACAGGAGGCCGAAAATGATGTTTTCCGCTGTCTTAAAAACCTGGCGGACCGTGGCGATATTCATGTCTCCGCTGCCTGCTATCTGCTGTAATAAATTTTCCTGAGTAATGGTCAAGTGTGATCCCTCCAATCTGTTTAATATTGTGGTATTTTTTATATACACAATGGAAAGTCCATGAAAAGTGGCTGGTTTTCTTTTTGTGCTGTCTTGATCCGGCCATGGCTCATGGGCGGTTATGGGGCGGGGACATAGGCTGACGGCTGGTTTTCTTTTTGTGCTCTTTTTGGCAGCTCCTGCATCGGAATGAGCGGGAGTTTGCCGGAACTTCCAGCCATTCTCCGCAGTCAGCGCACTGGATAAACTTTGTTTTGGGAACCTTTAAGTTTTTTTCCAGATTGTCCGCGATATACTGGCCATAGCAGAACCACAGTAATTGCTTGTACCGCTTTTCATGTCCGTAGAGGTATTCCACAAGCATGTCGGCTATGATTTCCCGGGGGTATCCAAACTGTTGGAACTCTTCGGTGATCTTGCCGGCAATATATTGGAGGTTGTCCTTGTTCTGGTCTTTCATGTTGATCATGTGGCGGTACTGTTTATTTAATGTATCGTACAGGCGGGACACCTCCTTTGGGCAGACCGCGTTTTTGTCCGCCATCATTTTTTTGTAGTCCAAGGCATCCAGCTTCAGTCCCCGGGTATTGATCCCTTTGTCCGGGATCCGGTCATAGAGTTTGTTTACAAAGCTTTCGTTTCTCTCCTGAACCTGTGAGAGTTCCTTATCCTTGGCGAATTCAAAGAAGGCGGGCAGCTTGCGGTTGGTGTACCGGGATACCATTGGGCCAAACCATTCCGGGCGGGTGGGCATGTACAGGGTTTTGGCGGCGTCAATGCAGAAGTTATTTTCCATACAAAGCAGTTTTATGGTGTCGAGAGCTTCCTGCTGTTCTTCCGGGGAGCCGTTTATGAACACCTCGTGGTTCCATATTTTTGAGATGGCGTTGCTGTAAATGCCGATGTTGCCGCTTGTAAATGCCTTCTCAAGTCCCGCGTACACGGTTTTGTTGTTCAGCGGGGTCGGCTCTGATTTTTTCATGTTATAGTACAGAGGCACAATGTCTTTCATACCCCGTTGGGCCACCTGGACAAAGGTTTCGTCCGCCGCGATGAAGGCCTTGTCGCCATCCACGTCAAACTGCAGGAGTTTGCTGATCAGGTCCCGGGTGCTTGTGTAAAGGGCATTGGTCAAAAACCATTGCCTGAGTTTTTCTGAGCGCTGGCCGTAAGATGGGCTCGCGATGTTGGAGCGGACAGCGTGCTCTCTGTACAGGTGAGGGCTTCTGAGACAGTCTATTTTTTCAGACCATCTGGACAGCCGGCAGAATACTTCCCCGTCAGCCAGCAGGCCTTTGGGGTTTTCCCTGTGCCCGAACCAGTACTCACATGCCCCGTAAAAGTCCGGAAGGATGAAGGTGTATTTTCCGTTGATCTCAAGCTTTCCGCCTCTGTATTTTTTCACAAGGCTGTTCTTCACATCCCGCAGGATATCCTTGGCGTAGGTGTCGCCTAACAGGGCGGGATAGATCCGGACCGCTTTTTGGAATGGGGTCATGTTGGTGTTGTAGGGCGTGATTCCCAGAACCTCCATCATGGCCTCCTTGGAGGTACAGATATTTTGGACCCTCTGGGAGGATTTTTTGGACAAATGATCAATCTCCTCATCGGTAATATCTGTCAGGGTTTGGAGCATCTGGTAGTTGATCTTCGCCGGCTTAAACCGGTCTTCCTCCATGTTCAGCCTTCCGGCAAAGCAGCGGTATTTTTTAAAATAATCTTTGTACTCCTCCCAGGAGTCGTAATACTTATGCATCTTAAACTGGCTTCTGGTAAAGATGATCTGGATATCCTCCTTTATGATGTCATGTTCTTTGCCGTAAATGTCGGTGATCACAGGGGAGAGACGGTTTTCCTCCACAAATCTCCTGAAATCGAATACGCCTAAAAGGCCTTTGATCCATGGGGCCCGGAACATAAAGTTTTTGGAACAGACCCGGGGAAGCATCATCCCCGCCCCGTCTGTGTGGGGAACCGGAACAGCGCCGGTTTTTCTTGTGATGGAGTAGTGCGCGTCGTCTAAAAAATCAAAGGTTCCGTACACTTGTGTCTCAAAGTCGTCTATGACTATGGATTTGTCGATGTCAAATTCTTTCCACTCATCGGTGGCGGAGTTGGTCAGGGCCAGGTAGGCCAGGTGCTTGTTCACGTTGTTTCCGCCTTTTTGGTTGATCTTGTCTATGGTCAGGCCGCACATGATGGTTTTTTCTATATTGTTCCAGACCGATTCTTTGATGAAAACGGCTTTCTTCTGGCGGATCTGCCCTGCCGATGAGGTGAAGTACCGGTATTTTTCGGATTTATATTGGAAACCGTAAAAACAGATGTCCTTAAATACGTCAAAATAGTAAACCTGCACTATGATCAGATCTTCTGTAAGCTGGTCTTGTCCGATTCCCATGGTACGGCTGAGAAAGGAGTCAAAGACCGATATAACGTCGGTGTCCCTGAGACGGTCCTCTCTCAGGACGCGGATGTGGTCTTTGCCGTCAGTCCGTTCATTTTGGCTTACCTTGTTGGACAGGAGGGCCAGAAGCTTTTCCTTTGCCTGTTTTATTTTTTTGCTTTTGTGGCTCACAAGGCTTTTCAGGTTCTCAATGTCCTCGCCGGAACAGCCGGGCTGGCTTAACCTGTTTTGCAGGGCCCGCTGTTCCTGACGGTATACACAGAGCTTGTGGTGAAGGTGGTTTTCCCGGCTGCTGAAAAAGTGTCCTGTGTCAATGGAGTACAGATGATATTGCTTGTCTAACATAGGTGATTCCCCTTTCTTCCCGTTTTTTATGGCTGTTGATCTATAATTCTCCTTTTAAACAAAATAACGAACGTATGTTTGTAAATCTCTTGACATTTGAGAACATTTGTTCTATACTTGATACCAACAGAGAGCTGACTTAAGAAAGGGGAGGGGCCAGATGGGGAAAGAACAGGTGTGCCCTGTATGAATACCATGGAACAGATTCTGACAGGATACTATGAGGACAACGGGCGGAAGCTTCGGGGGGCGGTGAACCAGATCTTGTCCGGATTCGGAGGAATATGGGACAAGGATATGGATGATTTCTATTCCCTGGCCAATGAGGTGTTTGTGGATGTCATGAGGCGGTATGAGGGGACTGGGTCCTTTGACCGTTTTTTGTATTCCTGCCTGTCTGCCAGGGTTAAGACCGAGATCACAAGGCGGAACCGGAAGAAACGACGGGCTGACAGGCTGTCTGTTTCCCTGGATACGCCTGTGGGGGAGGGGGAGCTGACGGTTGGCGACATGATTCCTTCGGATTTTGATATCGAACAGGCGGTCTTCGGGGACAGGGATCCCTGTTACAGCGGGAGATTGGAGGAGTACTTTCACAGCCTGTCCCGGATCCAGAGACAGATCATGGAGCTGAGGATGGACGGTGTCCCGGTGCCGGAGATCAAGAGAAAGTTAAAGCTGAGTAAAAGGCAGTATGACCAGAATTTCTGTCAGGCCACGTCTTTTGAGAAGATCAACCTTATATGCGGCGGCCACGGCGCGAAAAAGCCGGATAGTATAAAAGCAGAGGAGCGTGACAAGGGTATGGGAAATTATATGACACAGACCAAGGAAAAAAGTAAACAGGACAGGATGAGCGCGGCTTCGGTGGCGAAGAAGATCGACAGGCACATCCTTCGGTTTGACCACCCCCTTCAGAGAGAGTCGGAACAGTGGTCTCCCTCCATGAAGGGGAATCTGATCTCGGATATCCTCCAGGGGAATCCTCTTCCCTCCCTGGTGTTTGCCGAGCAGGTGGTCAACAGCATCGCCATAATCTGGAATCTGGATGGCAAGCAGAGGTGCACCAATGTGTACAGTTATCTAAAAGACGGTTTCCGCGTCAGCAAGAATGTCCGGCGCTGGGAGATTGAGTACCAGGCCCCGGCCACGGACGGGGATGGCAACGAGATCTTTGACGAGGATCATTTTCCCGTATATGAGCAGAAGCTGTTCGACATCAGGGGGAAGAGATTTTCCGAGCTGCCGGAGGAGCTTAAGGACCGGCTTCGGGACTACAGCTTTGAGATCGTACAGTACTTAAACTGTTCTGGTGAGGATATCGCGTACCACATTGCCCGGTACAACGAAGGCAAGCCCATGACCGTATGCCAGAAGGGCATCACCAGGCTGGGGGAAGAGTACGCGGGGCTGGTGAAGGCCATCAGCAATATGCCGTTTTTTAAGGATGTGGGAGGCTACAAGGTATCGGAATTTAAGAACGGCGCCATCAACCGGGTGGTGATTGAGGGGATCATGGCGGCCTATTATCTGGACGACTGGAAGAAACGGCAGGAGGACATGTGCGATTTTATCCGAAACCACGCAGGCCCCGCTGACTTTGACGATTTTGAGGACATGGTGGGCAGGCTGGAACGGGTTATGACAGATGAGGTTTCGGAGATCTTTGATTCCAAGGACAGCTTTTTGTGGTTCGGATTATTTGCCAGATTCAGGAAGCTGAGGCTTGAGGACCAGCGGTTCATGGAGTTTATGACAGAGTTTATCTGGTCCCTGCACATGAGGAAGATCAAGGGAGTGTCCTTTGACGACTTGAGCAGGAAGTCAACCAAGGATAAAAGCATTGTCAGGGATAAGATGGATCATCTGGTGAGGTTGATGGAGGAATTTATTATGGTTCACTCCATGACTGATCACCCCCGCTGATCCGTTATGGGCCAATACCGTTATGGAAGCAAAGCATACGCCCCCCTCTACGCTCCGTTTCGGTCGGTTCTAAACAAGCGCCACTGGCGCTTAGAACCGCCGCGGGCGATTTTAAATGGGCATATGCTGTTGCGTTCACAGGGTACCTGTGAACAGTAACAGGAATTCTTTCTTTGAGAGGCAGAGGGAAACAAAATACTCGACATTGGTGTTGAATAATAGTATAATTATATTATCGGAAGGCAAAGAATCGAATAAGAGCTGAAAGAGGGAGGACGGTGCTGTTTGCTGTCCTCTTTCCTGTCAGGGGATATGTTTACGATATAGAGAAAAGCGGGTGAATCATATGTACATAGCGGATTTACACATACATTCCAGATATTCCAGGGCTACCAGCAGGGACTGTACTCCGGAGCATCTGGATCTGTGGGCAAGGCGGAAGGGGATCCATATTTTGGGAACAGGGGATTTCACCCACCCCGGATGGCGGCAGGAGCTGGAGGACAAGCTTGTTCCGGCGGAGGAAGGATTTTACAGATTAAAAGATGAGCTGAGGATTAAGGACAGCTTAGGGGGCCTCGGCGGCTCTCCAAGGTTTGTGGTCTCCGGTGAGATCAGTTCCATCTACAAGAAAAACGGAAAGGTGAGAAAGGTTCACAATGTGATTCTCCTGCCCGGCCTCAGCGAGGCGGAGCTTTTGTCCCGGAAGCTGGAGACCATCGGAAATATCCACTCCGACGGCAGGCCCATACTGGGGCTGGACAGCCGGGATCTTCTGGAGATCACCCTGGAGATCTGCCCGGATGCCATTTTTGTGCCCGCCCATATATGGACGCCCCATTTTTCCATGTTCGGGGCATTTTCCGGATTCGATACCATAGAAGAGTGCTTTGAGGATCTGACGCCTTATATCCGCGCCTTTGAGACAGGTCTGTCCTCAGATCCGCCTATGAACTGGAGGCTGTCAGCTTTGGATCATCTGCAGATGATATCCAATTCCGACGCCCATTCTCCGGCCAAACTGGGAAGGGAGGCCAATCTCCTGGATATTGATCTGTGCTATAAAGGACTGTATGACGCGGTTCAGGAGGGAAAAGGGCTTAAGGGGACCATCGAGTTTTTCCCCGAGGAGGGAAAGTACCATTATGACGGACACCGCAAGTGCAATTTGTGCTTAAGCCCAGGGGAGGCTATAAAGTACCATGGAAAATGTCCGGTGTGCGGCAGAAAGCTGACCCTGGGGGTGTCCCACCGCATCCAACAGCTGGCGGACCGGGAGGACGGGTTTATACGCCCGGAGGCGCTGCCGTTTGAGAGCCTGGTGCCTCTGGAGGAGGTGATTGCCGCCTCCACAGGTCATTCCCCAGCCAGCGCGAAGGTGCGGAGGCAGTACGAGGAATTGCTGGGGAGTCTGGGGACGGAGTTTGAGATCCTGCGGGAGATACCGGAAGGCGATATCGGAAAGAAAGGGGGGTATTTTATCGCCGAGGGGATCCGGCGGCTGAGACAGGGGAAGGTCCAGAGATTTCCCGGGTTTGACGGGGAATACGGGATCATACGTCTGTTTGAGCCTTCGGAGCTGGACTCTATGGACGGCCAGATCAGCATGTTCGGTATAGGGGATATGGGTCTGGGATACGAAGGCAGGGAAAAGGCCGGGATTTTGAGAGAGGACAGGAAGACAGAGGCCAGGGAGGAGCACCGGGCTGTGGAGTACAGCGGGGCAGAGAGTGGGCCGGAGGCCGGAGGAGATGGCGGGGATACGAAAGAGACGGAGAGCCTTAACCAGGAGCAGCTTATGGCGGTCAGATCCATTTCCCCCAGGATCGCCGTGGCGGCAGGGCCGGGGACGGGAAAGACAAGGACCCTGGTTTCCCGCGTTCTCTATCTTTTACAGAACCGGAGGGTAAAGCCGTCGGAGATCACAGCGGTTACCTTTACCAACAAGGCGGCCCAGGAGCTGCAAAGCCGTCTGGAGGGGCAGCTTGGGGGGAAGCGGAAGCTGCGGGGGCTCAGGATCGGAACCTTCCATTCCATCTGTTATGACCTTCTCAAAGAGGCTGGGGAGAAATTTACTCTGGCTGACCAGGAGACGGTGCTGGAGATCGTCAGGGAGGCCGGGGACGAGGCTGGGATTAAAGGGAGTCCCGGGAAGCTGCGGCAGATGATCTCCTGGAGGAAGGTGGAAAAAGCGGAAAGGGAGAACCTGGATACCGGCCATGTGGAGAGCGGCGGGGGGAACCATATGGAGGAGAGCGACTGGAAAAGCAGGCCAGACTCCATACCAGAGGTTCTGTCCCTGTCAGAGGCGGACCGTCTCCTTGCCTGTTATCAGAAGAGGCTGGACTCCCTGTCAGCCCTGGATTTTGACGACCTTCTGGTGAAGGCCCTGCGGGTTTCCGAGGCTGTGACATTTCCCTATGTTCTGGTAGATGAGTTTCAGGATATCAGCCCGCTGCAGTACCGTCTGATCCAGGCCTGGGGAAAGGGCGGAAGGGAGATCTTCATCATAGGGGATCCAGACCAGGCGATCTATGGCTTTAGGGGGGCGGATACCCACAGCTTTCAGCGGTTCTGCCAGGAGGCGGATACAGAGGCCATAAGCTTAAAGAAAAATTACCGTTCTTCTCCGGAGATCCTGACAGCCTCCAGGGAGGTGCTGGGCGGAGGAGAGGCATCCTTAGAACCCGTAAGGCCGTCGGGATTTCCCGTGCGTCTGGTTCAGGCCCGTGGGGAGATGCCTGAGGCGATCTTCGCGGCAAAGGAGATCAACCGCCTGGTAGGCGGCATAGATATGCTGGACACAGAGGAAGGTTTCGCCTGCGGTGACGACCGAAAGCCCAAAAGCTTTGGGGATATCGGGATTTTGTACCGCACCCACAGACAGGCGGAGCTTTTGGAGACATGCCTGAAAAAAGAGGGCATCCCTTATGTGGTGGCGGGGAGGGGGGAATTCCTGGAAGAGCCCCAGGTTCGGGGGAGTCTGGGTTTTTTCAGAAGCATCTTAGACCCGGAGGATGGGCTGTCCCGAAAGGTCTGCCTCAGGCTTTTGTGGAACTTAGAGGAGTCGGAGATTTCTCAGAGCGTATATGAAGCCATGGCGGAGAAATACAGAAAGCTGTGCGGACGGGGAAAGCCGCGGAATATCTGGAATTCCTGGAGACAGGACATGGGACTGACAGATGATGAGGCTATGGTAAAGCTGGGGGACATGGCGGTGTTTTACAAGAACATGGAGGAGATGCTGAACGCCCTGGCATTTGGAAAGGAAAGTGATTTAAAAAGGTGCGGCGGCAAGACCTACACCTCTGACGCGGTGACCCTGATGACCATGCATGGCTCCAAGGGACTGGAATTTCCGGTGGTGCTGCTGTTGGGAGTGAGAAAAGGCATGGTGCCTCTGGAGTTCAAGGGGGGAGAGACGGATCTGGAGGAGGAGAGGAGGCTTCTCTATGTGGCCATGACCAGGGCCAAGGAGGAACTGATCATGACCTGCTCCGGGGAGGCGTCTGTATTTCTTCAGCGGATTCCGGATAAGATAATCCCGCGGCAGGCTGTGAAGCCCAGAGCCGGTCAGGGAGACGGGGGACGGCAGCTGAGTCTGTTTGATTTTATGAAATAAGGATTTTTTCTGTAACGAATGGGTTTTTCCTGCCACATATTTATAGGAGGGACGGATGTTGCTCCAATCTTATTAAGAGGGGGAAGACCAGATGGATTCAATGGAAAGGATCTACAGTATGCATGCCAAAACCGTATACGGTTTTCTCCTGACCCGGACAGGGAACCCTGATACGGCAGAGGAATTGACACAGGAGACCTTCTGCCGGGCCTTAAAACAGGTGAACCGGTTCCGAGGGGACAGCAGCGTGTCCACCTGGCTCTGCGGCATCGCGAAAAATGTGTGGCTGGAGTATGTGAAAAAGGCAAAAAGACGCAATGACTCAGAGTCCGTCCGGGAGGACCCTGGCGCTGGGGAGGCGGCAGACTGGGCGGCTGGTCATTCTTTGTGGGATTCCTACATGATCAAGTGGGAGAACATGGAGATCCTGAAAATACTCCATAGCCTGAAAGAGCCGGTGCGGGAGACCATGTATCTGCGCCTTATCGGCAACCTGACCTTTGCCCAGATCGGTGAGATCATGGGGCGGAGCGAAAACTGGGCCAGAGTGACCTTTTACCGGGGCAAAGAAACCATTATGAAGGAGGTAAAAGGACATGAAAGACAAGATTCCATGTGATATCATACAGGATCTGCTGCCTCTCTACGCGGACGGCCTGACCCGGGAGAACACCGGTAAGGAGATTGAGGAACATCTAAAAGAGTGCGCCTTATGCCGGGAAAGCTATGACCGGATGAAGTCGTCTGTGGAGGCCTGTGTAAGGGGGCAGAAGCAGGAGGCGGAGAGGGAGATCGATTATCTTAAGGCAGTGAAAAAGCGGAATATCCGCAATATGGTCCTGGGAGCGGCGGCGGTGTTCGCGGTGATGGCGGCGGCTTTAGGGGTAAAAATGTTTATTATCGGTTCCCCCACAGAGTCCTACGGCATCACCTATCTTGACACTGATGGGCAGGAGATCCGCGTAGGCGGAGCGTTTTTCGGTTCAGCCGCTGTGTACGCCGGACACCGGCTGAAGACGGGGCCAGATGGATCTCAGAAGCTGGTGATCTACTCTTGTCTGGCATCGGCCTGGAACAGGAACGGGGTGTTTAATCTTAAGCTGGATATGGGGCAGATTAGGGAGCAGGTGGACGTGGGAGGCACCACGGTGAAGAAAGACGGCACGGTGATCAGCCAGCTGGCCAACGAGCTCTATGAGGCGAGAAATCCATACGTGGGGGACGGGGCGGCTGACGGGAAGCTGGCGGGAGCTCTTGGAATCGGCAGGCGTATAGGAGCTTTTACCAGTGAACTGGACACAGCTTATGAGCCATATGGCTGGACCCTGAATTTTCAGGACAGTGTCCGGAATTCTCAGGTAATGGAGGCGGACATGAAGGACTTGGGCTGCGTGCTGCTGGCCCTGACAGACAACCTGGGAGAAGTGGCGTGGACGTATACAGTGGAGATAGAAGAGGGACCGGTTGGGAGGGAAGGCGCGCTGACCTGCCAGGAGGCTTCGGAGTATCTGGGGGAAGAGGTGAAGTCCTTTGGGGAAAGCCCTGAGAGGGTGCAGGAGCTTTTGGACTTGCTAAGTTTTGTTGTAAATCCGAAACAGTGACGACAGCTTCGGAAGCACTTGTAATCTGGTTATCCAAATGCTATAATCTATATAGTATTTGGAGAGGAAAAGGAGGAATCCTGATGAACCAGAATAATGCAGATATTCTTCTTAGGTATCTGAAAGATATTTTATATAATCCCGGTGTCCAGTCTCCTGATCTGAGCGGTCTGGAGGAATCGTGCCGGAACCTGGGAGAGGAACTGAAGGTGCTGCGGGGCTGGATAGAAGAGATGCGGGCCTATTCGGAGGACCTTTCCCTGGGAAATATTTCCATCCCCTATCCGTCTCAGGACAACCCGCTGTGTGTGAATTTAAGACACCTTCACGCCAGTTTAAAGCATCTCAGCTGGCAGGCCGGTCAGGTGGCGGCCGGGGATTATTCCCAGGAGGTTACATATCCGGGAGAGTTTGCCGCCGCGTTTAATACCATGACCGCCCAGTTAAAGGAGCGGGAATCCTATCTGAAAGCGGAGAAGAACCAGGCGGAGAAAGAAGCGGAGATCATAAAAAGCTACAATGAACTGCTTCTGGAGCTGATCAGGCGGCAAAATAAGTGGATTCTGGTGGTGGATCCGGAAACCAGGGATATTGTGTACTGCAACAAGCGGCAGCCGGGGCAGGAGGAGATCCACAATTCGGAGTTCTGTGAGATCTGCGGCAACCGTCTGCCTTTCCGCAACAAAGTATTGGGCTGGGAGAACAAGGGGCAGAGCAATGTCTGGGAGATCGGAGACGGAGATGGCCACTATTACAAGGTCACCACGTTTCCCGTGGAGTGGAGAAACCTCCATGCCAATGCCCATGTCCTGGTGGATATCACCGAGGAGAGGGCCCAGACCAGTTCCCTGAAGGACAAGGCATATCATGACGCTCTTACAGGAATCCACAACCGGGTTTATTTTGATGAGTGCATGGAGGCCATGCTGGAGGAGAAAGACAAGCTGACCCTGGGGTATCTGGATTTAGACTGTTTAAAGACCGTCAACGATCAGTACGGGCACGCGGAGGGGGACAGCTATATCCTGAAGTTTGTCTCCACGGTTCAGAAGTATTTTCGTACCACGGATATTTTCTGCAGGATCGGGGGAGATGAGTTCTGTCTGATTCTCAGAGGGATTCCGGAGGATGTGGTGTCAGAGAAGCTTCAAAAGGCCATGGAGGAGTTCCAGGGCTTTCGGGACAGAGGGTATATCCACGGTTTCAGCTTTGGTGTGGTGCAGATGAACGGCAAGGATGAGACCAGAACCCTGAAGGAGATCTTAGAGGAGGCGGACTCTGCCATGTATCAGTGCAAGCGCCGCAATAAGGAATTGTACAGGCAGCGCCAGGAGGCAGGCAGAGGATGAAGATACTGGTCATAAACAGCGGAAGCTCTTCCTTAAAGTTCCAGGTTATCGACTCAGACACCGAGCAGGTGCTGGTAAAGGGCCTGTGTGAGCGCATTGGGATCGACGGTGTGTTTACTTATAAAACTGACAAGGTATCCATAAAGGAGCCTGTGGCCATGGAGAATCACACCCAGGCGGTGAACACCCTTTTGGAAGCCCTGGTGGATCAGGAAAAGGGGATCATCCATGATTTTTCCCAGATTGATGTTATCGGGCATCGTCTGGTCCATGGGGGAGAGAAGTTTACCGGGTCCGTGGTGGTTACGGACGAGGTGATCCAGGCCATGACAGAGTGCAACGATTTGGCGCCTCTCCACAATCCGGCCAACCTGGTGGGAGTGGATGCCTGCCGGAAGCTGATGCCGGACACATTGATGGTAGGGGTCTTTGACACGGCGTTTAATCAGACCATGGAGCCCAAGGCCTATCTCTACGGTCTCCCTTACCGCTACTATGAGAAATACAAGATCCGCCGCTATGGTTTCCACGGCATCAGCCACAAGTATGTATCCCAGAGGGCAGCGGAGTTTATGGGCAGGGATCCCGGGGAGGTGAAGACCATTGTCTGCCACTTAGGCAACGGAGCCAGCATCAGCGCGGTGAAATACGGAAAGGTCATTGACAATTCCATGGGCTTTACCCCCCTGGAAGGCCTTGTTATGGGAACCCGGTGCGGGGATGTGGATCCGGGGGCCCTGGAGTTTCTGGCCAAGAAGGAGAACCTGGATTTTCCCCAGATCATGGCGATCTTAAACCAGGAGTCAGGAGTCCTTGGCATTTCCAAAAATTTCTCCAGCGATTTCAGGGAGCTGAAGGATGCGGAGATCAAGTACAATGAGAAGGCAGCCCTGGCCAGAGAGATTTTTGCCTACAAGGTGGCAAAATATGTGGGAAGCTATGCCGCGGCCATGAACGGTGTGGACAATATCGTATTCACTGCCGGAGTTGGGGAGAACGACTCGGACATCCGCCAGGAGATCTGCAATTATCTGGAATTTCTGGGGATCACCATAGACGAGCTGAAGAACCGGGAGCAGGGGGAAGCGGTAAAGATCTCAGAGGGCACATCAAAGGTCAATGTGCTGGTTATCCGCACCAACGAGGAGCTGGAGATCGCCAGGGAGGCGGCCGAGGTGGCCAGAGGGGTCCGGGGCGGCGTCTAAGGCCGGGTGATCCCGTGTGTATGTATCAGCGTAAAAAGAGGAGGATATTGTAAGATGAGGACAATGAAGAAATTTTTAGCGGCAGCGGTATTATCCGCGAGCCTGTCGGCTGTTATGGCGGGAACGGCATTGGCGAAGTTCAACTATAATGTGGGAAATAAATATGTGGGGTCAGCGGAGGCGGAGTTTACCGAATATGAGTCGCCTCACATGGAGCGGGTTATGGTGGTTCAGGATGGCACGGATGTGATCCTGACACCTAAGGAGGATAACACATACTTTTATTTCGTGGCATATGACACAAACGGCAATATGATCTGGGAGGATCCGATCTGTGATATGGTGCCGGCAGGGACACCTGTGACCTTTATTATGAAAAAACATCTGACAAGGGAGGATGTTCCCAATTTAGCCAATCGGGGTCTGGACAGCCTGGAGGCGGGGGCCTACAGGATCGTGCAGTTTAATATGGATACAGAATGGTACTATTGGAATTATTTTGTGGTTGACGGAGCCTTTGACACAGAGAAGCTGAAAAATCTGGAATTAAAATGGGATAAGACTTATGCGTGGACGCAAAATGACGGAAAATGGCAGGTGACTTCCCCTGACGGGATTTCCCTTTGTGATGAGTGGTACTGTGACCCGGCGAGTGGAAATTATTACTATTTAGACAGAAACGGCAACATGCTTACGGACGCGGTGACACCAGATGGATATTATGTAAATGCGGATGGCGTGTGGGTTCAGTAATTGGTCTATGCCCAGCAGATGGGTAAGGAAAGGAAGAAAAAGGTCTGTCCCGTTCCTTTTTCTTCCTTTAAAGCCGCTTATTTTGCTAATTTATACATACGTGTCATTCTTAGGCATCAGACATTCCCCCACTTTTTCTGTCAGTTCCTGAAGCACCGACACCACCAGACCCGGGTCGCGGCCCTGGTTTTTGCCTTGGGCGTAGGCATAGTAGCCTCCGTAGATGGCAAAGGTCAGTCCCATATTGGAGACAGGGTCCAGCCGAAGCTCCGGATATTTTTCAAATACCAGCTCTTTCAGCGCTCTCTCAATCTTGGATACCAGAAGGCTGCTGCGGTTGTCCGAGAAGAGGATCTGGATTAAGTGATCCTGGGACAGGTATCCAAAGAGGAGCTCTCTCGTAAATTCCCCTGAGTTTTCCACAATATATTCCGGGTGGTCCATGGAATCGATCACGGACATCACCACCTCGTTTTCCAGGGAATCCGACAGTTCATAGATGTCCCCATAGTGAGAGTAAAAGGTTGATTTGTTGATCATGGCCATCTGGCACAGCTCCCGGACCGTGATCTTTTCCAGTGGCTTTTTGGCCCGGATTGAGAGGAAGGAGTTGATGATGGCGTTTTTTGTTTTGGCGACGCGAAGGTCCATAGCTGTTCTCCCGACACTTTTTAAAAATAGTTGGTTAACCTACCAGACCACAAAATTGTCTGTAGTTTGGCAGGCATTTTTTTTCTATAATCCATTATAGTAGGAAAAACAACCAGTGTCCAGAAAAAACGATAAGGGGATAAAACCAGGGAGGGAATGTATGGATTTTTACGGATTTTACACAGGGACAGAGTTTCAGGCTTATGAGTATCTGGGGGCCCACAGGGAGGGCAATGAGACGGTATTCCGCACCTTTGCCCCAGGTGCCAGAAGGATTCAGGTTATCGGGGAGTTCAACGGCTGGCAGGGAACGGATATGGACAAGATCCATGACGGGAATTTTTGGGAAACCAGGATTGGTGGGGCAAAGCCGGGGCAGATGTACAAGTATCGGATCACGGGGGCGGACGGCAGCTGTCGGGATCACTGCGATCCTTATGGGTTTCAGATGGAGCTGCGGCCCAACGCAGCTTCCCTTATCCAGGGCAGCGACAGGTTTGATTTCGGCGACAGCCAGTGGATGAGAAAGAGGACAGTGGGGAAGGACAGGCCCCTGAACATCTACGAGATCCACGGAGGCTCCTGGAAGCGCCCTTCTGATGAGCCGGAGGACTGGTACACTTACGATGAGCTGGGGGAGAGGCTGATCCCCTACCTGAAAGAATATGGGTACAATTATGTGGAGGTGATGCCTCTGGCGGAGCATCCCAGCGACGAGTCCTGGGGTTATCAGATCACCGGATTTTTCAGCCCCACCTCCAGATACGGAACCCCGGACCAGCTTAAGACCTTTGTGAAAATGTGCCACGCCCAAGACATCGGCGTGATCATGGATTTCGTTCCGGTGCATTTCGCTGTGGATGATTACGCTCTGCGAAGCTATGACGGCACTGCCCTCTATGAATATCCCAACCAGGATGTGGGAAAGAGTGAGTGGGGAAGCTGCAATTTTATGCACTCCAGAGGCGAGGTCCGCAGCTTTCTCCAGTCAGCGGCCAACTACTGGCTGTCGGAGTTCCATTTTGACGGCCTGCGGCTGGATGCCATCAGCAACATGATCTACTGGCAGGGCGATCCCGCGAGAGGAGAAAACAGGGGAGCGGTGATGTTTTTGAGGGACTTGAACCTGGGGCTTAAAAAGCGGCATCCCTCCGCCATGCTCATGGCCGAGGACTCCACATCAAGACCAGATATCACAAGACCCGCGGACCAGGGGGGACTGGGATTTGACTATAAGTGGGACATGGGGTGGATGAACGATACCCTGTCCTACTTCCAGTCCTGGCCCCAGCAGAGGACAGAGAAATACCACAAGCTGACATTTTCCATGCAGTATTATTATGAGGAAAATTATCTTCTTCCCCTGTCCCACGACGAGAATGTCCACGGGAAGGCCACCATCCTCCAGAAGATGTACGGGGACTATGAGCTGAAATTCCCCCAGGCCCGGGCATTTTACCTGTACATGTACACTCATCCGGGAAAAAAGCTGAACTTTATGGGAAATGAGCTTGGACAGCTTAGGGAGTGGGATGAGAAGCGGCAGCAGGACTGGGATCTTTTAAAGTACCCAAACCACGACGCCTTCCGGCGGTTTATGAAGGACTTAAATGAGCTTTATGGGGGAAATCCGGCCCTGTGGCAGATGGACTATGAGAGGGAGGGCTTTCAGTGGCTGGACTGCCACCAGGAGTCCCGGTGTGTCTATGCCTTTGAGAGGAGGGGGACAAAGCAGCGGGTCATGGTGGTGTTCAATTTCTCGGACCAGGTTCAGGAGGACTATGAGGTGACCGTGCCGGGGGCAAAAAGCCTGACCCTTCTCATGGACACGGACCGGGATATCTATGGAGGCAGCCGCATGGGGCTTGAGAACAGGGTGACTGTGAAGGCGGACCCGGAGGGAAGGGTGAAGTTTACCTTGGTTCCGTTTTCCGGAAGATGCTATGAAGTGGATGAGAAATAAATTGACGCGAGTAACTATATGGCTTATAATAACTGCTGGAAAGAGAAAAACTATTTTTAAACACATGAAAATACGCGGATTATGAGCGATATGATGAAAGAAACAGATCAAAAGACATGGGAAGAGCCCATGGACTGGGAACGGGATGGGAGCCGTTATCTGTCCTCGATCATGGACATCGGGGAGTTGCTGCTGGTTCACGGGGCAGAGGTGAACCGGGTGGAGGACACCATCTCCCGCCTGTGCGGGGCATACGGTTTTGTCCGGTCGGATGTATTTACCATCACCTCCAGTATTGTGGCAAGCGCCATGGCTCCCGACGGGACAACCATAACCCAGACCCGCAGGATCAAGGACAGGGACACGGATCTGGGCAAGGTGGAGCTGGTAAACGGATTGTCCAGAAGAATATGTGAGAATCCTGTGAGCGCGGAAATGATCCAGGAGGAGATCCGGGCCATACGGGATATGAAAAGTATCTCCGAGGGCATGAAGCTTGGGATGTACATGCTGATTTCTTCTTCCCTGTCCGTGTTTTTCGGAGGGAGCTGGCTGGACGGTCTGGCCGCCGCCGTCTCCGGCATGGTTCTCTACGGTATGCTGCGCCAGAGCGCGGCCATGAAGCTTAACGGCATCGTCCAGACCATGATGTGCAGCGCGGTCACGGCCCTGGCCGTATCCCTGCTTGTGAGGCTGGGGATCGGAACCCACCCGGACAAGATCATGATCGGCAATATCATGCTGGTGATCCCGGGAATCCAGCTGACCAATTCCCTGCGGGACATGATCAACGGGGATATGATCAGCGGACTTCTGAACATGAGCGAGGCCCTGCTGAAGGCAGTGTCCGTGGCCATGGGATTCGCGGTCATTTTGCTGGTGGGAGGTGGAGGATGAGCTTTTATGTGATCCAGACCATAATGGGTATATTAGGTTCCATTGGATTCTCCATCCTGTTCGGGGTGACGGACCGGAAGCTTTTGTGGATCTCCCTGGGCAGCGGGGCGGGATGGGTGGTGTACCTGGTCTGTGTCGCCGGAGGGTACGGCATGTTTGTGGGGCTGTTCGCCGCCAGCCTGTTTGTGGCGGTAGTCAGCGAGGTGTTGGCCCGAATCCTCAAGACGCCGGTGATCTTGATGTTGGTGCCCATGTTGATCCCGGAGATTCCGGGAGGGGATCTGTACTACACTATGTACTATCTGGTGCAGCGGCAGTATGTTGAGTTTGGCAATTCCTCCAACCAGGTGCTGGTGGAGGCGGGAGCCATCGCCCTTGGGATCATACTGGCGTCCTATGTGGCGAAATTTATCAGGAGTTTCAGGCTCCACATGCCGGGGATGTTTCAGAGAGGCAAAAAAGAAGGGATTGCTGGAAATTGAAAAATAAGATTACACGAAATGATGTGGCCAAACTGGCAGGGGTTTCCCCCGCGGTTGTGTCCTATGTGATCAACCAGACAAAATTTGTCAGCGAGGAGAAGACCCTGGCGGTGCGCGAGAGCGGCCCTTAAACTTTGGACTATAACATTTTTTCATTCCCACAGTTTCTCTGTTTGCCCACCAGCTCGAAAAGGCTTTTCTTTGAGAGTTTTATATGTGTCCACGGCAGAAAGGATATTGATGTGAGTCCGTCAGACGGAAATCTTGTAAAGCCACAGAGATAATACCCCCATGGGTAAATCTTTTAATAATTAAATCAACAACAGCCTTATAAAAGGAAAGTATGTATATATGAGATACAAAAATGAATCAAAGGAAAAATCAAATGGTATCATCTATACACCTATGGAAATGGCAGATTTTCTTGCTTTAGAAATGATAAAATTTAGTAAATTTGATTTAAAAAATGCTAAAGAAGTTAATATTCTCGACCCAGCTATCGGCAAAGGAGAATTAATCCTCTCAATGGTATCTAAGATACTTGCGATTAACTCAGACATTCTCATCAATATTGATGGCTATGAAACTGACGCGACCGTGGCTGCTAAAACTGAACATTTTATAAGGAAACAATTTCCTTCCGCTAATGTTTCGATCATTGCGCGGGATTTTCTTGAAGCAATTGATAATATAGATAAAAAATACAACTATATAATTGCCAACCCGCCCTATATACGAACACAGATACTAGGTGCCAGCAAAGCTCAAGAAATTTCCAACAAAATGAATTTGTCAGGGAAAATTGATATATACTATGCCTTTCTTCTTTACATGAAAAAAATACTATCTGATGATGGGATTTCAGGTTATATTACTTCAAATAAATTTTTCACAATCAAATCAGGCTCATCTGTTAGAGATTTTATGATTGGTAATTATAAAATTCATTCTATAGTGGATTTTGGTGATACAAAGTTATTTGACGCATCCGTTTTACCATGCATTATTGTTTTCTCAAATGGACGTACTACAAACCCAGAAGAAGTGAATTTTACCTCAATATATGAGAGTAAGAACAGCACTTCACCTTCCTCGTCAATAGTTTCTATTTTTGACAGCATAAATAAAGAAGGTCTATATAGCCTAGAAGATGGCAGAGTTTTTGACTATTGTCAAGGACATCTTCATGATGTTTCAAAAGGCGCGTTATGGGTAATCGCGTCCAAAGAGAGGAAAAAATGGCTAACAACTGTCGAATCAAACACCTGGCTTCATCTTTCTGACATTGGAAAAATAAGAGTTGGCATAAAAACAACAGCCGACAATGTATTTATAGGAAATGATTGGACTGGCGAAAAAGCAAAAATTGAATTACTCCGTCCGCTCATAACACACAGAGACGCGGGACAAATTGTCGCTAAAGGAAAGAGCACTTGGAAAGTACTATATACTCATACTACCGTAGACGGGAAAAAAGTAGCATATGATATAGATGATTATCCAGAAAGCAAATCCTATTTAGAACAACATTATGAACAGCTAGCCGGAAGAAACTATGTAATTAAGGCAAAACGAAATTGGTACGAAATATGGGTTCCTCAAAACCCAGACTCATGGAAGAACAGAAAAATTGTTTTCCGTGATATATCCGAAAAACCAGAGTTTTGGTTAGACGAAACTGGTGCTATTGTTAATGGAGACTGTTATTGGATTGATATAGATTCTTCTGTTTTTGAAGATACTATATATTTAGCTCTTGCTGTTGTAAATAGCTCTTTTATCAAAAAATACTATGACGCCAAATTCAATACAAAGCTTTATTCTGGAAAGAGACGATACATGACTCAATATGTTGAGCAGTTTCCAATCCCTAATCCAAATACTGATGAAGCTAGAGAAGCCATTAATCTTGTAAAAAAAATAATAGCGGGATGCTCTGAAGCCGAAACAACCCG
>CAJUSJ010000004.1:0-1633 GCA_910588865.1 uncultured Lachnospiraceae bacterium | reverse complement strand
AATCCCTGAAAACGGAGAAAGTGGAAGACGCTGTATTAAAGCGTATAAGAGAACCTCTGAAGACGAAACAACCCGCTATATGAACAGCATTAACAAATTGACTGAGCAAATGTTTATGACAGCCTAATTAATCAAAGAAATTACTTGGAAGGGGCAACTGTAATTTTGCGTTTGTCCCATTTCCTTTAAACAAAGGAAATGCTTCTGTAAAATCTTTTCCATTAACTAAATACAAATATTTAAGAAGAATCTTATCGTGATTAACCTCACCTTCAAAAACAACATATCTGATATCTTCACTTTTGAATGTTGCTCCCGAAGCTACAACAACATCTGCCGCATCCTCTGGTGAGTGTAACCCAAGATCTATTGTCGGTGATGTCTGTAGCTTTATTTCAATTAACTGATTCACCAAATCAGGATAGGAACCATCATCCTCATATTTTGAATATCCTAAATGTTCACAAATCATCTTATGTAATTCAGCACCACGGTTTCGTTCCTGAACCGCGTCAAGATAATCTATTGATTTTCCAACCATTGGCAGCAATTTTGAATACACAGACGCGATTTTTAATAATTGGTTCTTTTTCGGTATACTATTGGGAGCGACATCAACCAATACACTTGCGTCATCTGTTGCCCATTTATCAATTCTCGAAGTGTCACTTTTTGAAAATAGCACTGATTTATTTCTTGTTGTCATCGTTGCCTGATACTTTTGTGTTAGCGTTCCCGTCCTATCATATTTTACAAGTTCGGCTCCTGTAATAACTTTAACACGACTAATAATCTTTTCCTCATTAACCCTTAAAAAAACATATCTTCTTTCGGGGTCAACTGGCTCATTCCATATCTAAACATTCAAGGTTTCTTGAATATATGTATCAAAATTTTGTCCTAAAAAACGTGGCTGTGTTTTCTTGAATGATGACGGTACAGGATACCCCAAAACTCTACATATTTCACTCTTAACAACTTTTGAATGTGTTCTTAGAGCTAACCCATTAACGGAGAAACCTCTCATCCCTTTATCAAGAATACCTTCCAATTCAATAATGGGAATATACAAATCCTTATTATCCTTACTTATGAAATCGTAGATTGTAAGACCAGATCTTTTTATGTTTTCTACATAATTCATTTCACTACCTCCTCATTTACTATAGTTTTCCGCAACGACAAAGAGCGCCGAAACTGACAAACCAAATCCCTCCGCGATCTTGCAGATATTCTGAAGAGAAATTTTTCTTTTTCCGGCTTCCACAGATGCGTAATAAGTTCGATCCATGCCAATGGATAATGCGAATTTCTCTTGACTTAGTCCTGTTTCTTCTCGCAATTTTTTTATCGCCATTCCAAATTTTTTTTGCATTTCAACAAATACCTCCAAAAAATATTATATTTCGACTATGCTTTTAAGACAACGGATTATAAGTCACAATCTTGGCATCCCTACCACCAATAAAGATTAAGACATGACAAACAGACAGATTGCGTATCTGCCTCAAAAAATGGTATATTGTTAGCGGCGGTTATGCTTTACACAAAGCGGTAGGCGAAACTGGCTGGTACCTGGTACCTGGAACCTTTGCTGGCGGGCAAAGTTCCTGGAGGGCCTGACAGGAAGCGT
>CAJUSJ010000003.1 GCA_910588865.1 uncultured Lachnospiraceae bacterium | reverse complement strand
TCCTGAGACTCGCGTAGACCATCTTGACCTTCCTTCCTCCCCATGTTATAATGGGGTTACGCTTATTTTTTTTCACCTTCCCCAGGAGCCGTTACTCCTGGGGTTTCGCTTTTCGGTAATCCGTGACATACCCCACCTCCAGGGCGTGCCTGACATTTTTATCAGCGCTCCCAATCCGGGCTTCCATATGTCCCAGGAACCGGATCAGCCTCATTTCCTGGTATTTGTCCTGGCCAGGGGGAACCTGGTCAAACTCCTCAATGGCTTCCCTCGCCCAGTCAATAGTACTTCTCAGTGCCCCAACCTCCAGCCGGAGACGCCTCACTTCCTCCTGAAGCCCGGACAGTCTCTTGGATCCCGGATCCTCTCTTTCCCGCCCTTCCATTTCCTCATCTCCTCTCAGCGGGGTCTCCACAGCTTGACCACCACGTCATAGATCATCGCCATGTCGCTGTCCCCGGCCACGTTGATCCCCACCTTTTTCCCGTCCGCAAACCCGGCCACGGCCATCTCCTTCCCAGGTATGTATTCCAGGGACTCAAGCTCCCCCATCCCCTCCGCCGCTTTCAGCGCGGGCAGGAGCAACGCCAGTATCTTCCGCCTGTCCTCGGCCTCTTTCAGCCATGTCCCAATCTCGTCTCCCAATGTCCCGCCTCCTTACCTCACATCAATGTAGAAGTTGTTATCATCCTGCCAGGTGAAACTCTCAAGCTCATGGTCCAGGTACTCCAAGATGTTATCTTGATACCAGTCTCCATGGGCCAGGACATGAAGATCTGGATCACGGATCCATACTTCCGTATCGTCATTAACCAGGCCCAAATCAAAAATTTTTTTTAATGTCATATCCACTACCGTCCTTTCCATTCCTCTGTCCCGTGATTACGGAAACATCTCATCTATCAATGTCCCACCCCCTCAAAACTCAAGCCACAGTCCCATAATCATGAGTCCAGTGGTCAGCCCATAGATGGCCGCGAACACCAGGCCGATGGCCAGCTCCGTCAGGATCCGCTTGAGCTCCCTGCGGTTTTTATACATACGGCGGAGCTTGATGAGTGGAATGTAATCATACTTTCTCACCATGCCTTCTTCAAACCTCTCTTTCAATTCCCAGATTTATCTCTGATGGTATCGTGAGACCTTCGTGTTCAAAGAATTTCTTTCCATTGATCCAGTAACTCCACTTTTTCATCTTTACCGCATAGCCCCATGGGAAACATCCCTGCTGTAATCCCTCTTCTACCCATCCTTTTGATTTTCGCATAATCTTCGCTACCAAAGGTATGGGCAGATTCACCAGAGGATCTGATGTTATCTCTGTGACTGGTGGGAACTCGATAAAATAGTTCTCCTGGACTCCCAGAGCCCGGGCCATCTGTCTCTTCCGTTTCTCTGAGGGTTCATTTTTTCCTGAAAGATATTGGCAGATCGAGGATTTCCCAATTCCGGTAAGTTCCGAAAGCCTCGTCTGGGATAGCTTCAACTCATCCATAAGTTGCTTTAATTTTTCCGCAAAGCTCATGATTCACCTCCTTCCTATGTTTCTGTCGATGTACCCTGATGTTGACTTAAGCTATTTCTGTTTCTTATTATCAAATTTAATTTGATTTTTCTGGTAAAAAAATATAGTCCAGTGGCATATTGTAAAGTTCACTCAACTGTCTGCTTTGGGACATTTTGGGCTCAGATTTCCCCTTCTCCCAGCTAACAACAGTCTGCTTTCCAACTCTAAGAACCTTTGCCACATCATTCTGGGTTAATCCAGCGTTTACTCTTGCTGCTGCCAGACTAATTTTGAGTTCAGCCAATTTCACTCACCTCCTTGCTATATGAGCATTATAAATCAAATTAAATTTGATGTCAATACCAAAATCAAGTTTTTTTTGATTTTTAGTTGACTAAAATACAATTATGCTTTATTATACAGATAGCAGATTCTTATGGAGGTGCATATATGGCTGACGAAGAACAAAAAATAATCTTTTCAAAAAATTTAAATAAGTACCTTTCGTTATCTAATAAAACTCAAAAAGAAGTGGCTGATGCTATCGATGTATCTCCACAGACCTTTAATACCTGGTGTCAAGGGATTGCTCTTCCTAGAATGGGAAAGGTACAACGACTTGCAGATTACTTTGGCATTGGAAAAACTGATTTAATAGATGAAAAACCTCCAGATCCTCTGACCCCCCGAGACGAGCGTGACATCGAAAAGATCCTCGACCAGACCCGTGAGCAGCTCCTCTCCCAGGAGGGCTTGATGTTCGACGGCCAGCCAGCCAGTCCGGAAGCCATCGAATCTATTCTGTCAGCCATGCAGATCGGCATGGAGCTGGCAAAGAAAAAGAACAAGGAAAAATACACTCCAAAGAAGTATAAAAAGGGCTGATTAATATGAATATTAAGAAAAAGGCTGATGAGCTGGCTCGGAGATTCCAGACCCGCAACCCCTTTGAGATCATTCGGGGATTAAACGTTATACTGGTGTTTGCCCCACTCATAGGCACCAGAGCCTTTTACCAGTATTTTCAGCGTAATAATATTATCTATATCGATGAAAACCTGTCGCGCCATGAACAGATGTTTGAATGCGCCCATGAAATGGGACATATGTTTTTACACAAAAAGACCAACGCCATTTTTATGGACACAAGAACCGGTCTCAATACAAATCGATACGAAAAGGAAGCCGATACTTTCGCTATGGATTTACTTGTAGGGGATAATATACTGGCTGAATATCAAGAATACAGTATGGAACAACTTTCAAGGTTACTCGGCTATGAACAAAGGCTGATAGAACTGAGATTAAAAAATTTCAACATATGAGGAGGATATTATGGGATTATTTGACATATTCCGTATATCAAAGATCAAGGCGGAAAATGAAGCCTTAAAAGCACGTTTGACTGAGCTTGACTGTGATAATTATGAGCAGGTAAAAGAAAAAATCAAATCAATGGAAGCCTCTCACTCACAAAGCATGAGAGCCGCGCAGGCTGAGCTTAATACCACCAATACCGCTATTGCGGAAAATAATTCTACAATCACGAAGCAGCGGGACGAAATAGCCTCTTTGTCTTCCAATACTGAGAAATTACAAAAGCAAATAGTAACTCAAACCAATAAACTTACTCGTCTGAAAGAGCTTTATAAAAGCGTGGATTATTGTATTACAAACTTCCTCGACACAGGTGTGGCCGAACGTCTTTCGAATACTTCTGAAAGCCGGTATGATGAATTCTCCCCCAGTGTGATTCTTAAGCTCCACTGTATGGACGTTAAAGATCTACGTAAAGCGTTTAAAGATAATGATAAAGCGATAAATCAAGTACTCTCGGCCTATGATAAAAGATACACCACCAAAGCTAACCGCTCTATTTATCAACTAATGGTAATTGCCCTTCGCGCGGAGTTGCAAAATATACTTTATAACTTGAAATATGAAAAATTAGACCAAGCCATAGATGACGTAAAAGAAACCACATCTAAGTATCTAAAAATCGCTGGTGAAGGGAATCAAAGCATCGCTGGTACGCTAACAAAATTTATTGGAGAGATAGAGTATTTATTTATAAACTCGGTTAAGATTGAATATAATTATTATGTTAAAAAGGAACAAGCACGTCAAGAGCAATTAGCTATTAAGCAACAAATGCGGGAAGAAGCGGAAGAGCGAAAGTTATTAGAACAGCAACGCAAAAAAATTGAGTCAGAAGAGTCAAAATATCGAGCTGAAATCAATAAGACAAATGAGGCTCTGGCTTCTGCCACCGATGCCAGACAGATCGAAAACCTGAAAGCTAAAATCCTTGAACTTGAAAGTCAGCTTTCAGATGTAACTATTAAAAAAGATGAAATCACCAAATTACAAAATGGAAAAGCTGGAAGGGTATATATTATTAGTAATTTAGGCTCCTTTGGTAATAACGTATTTAAGATCGGCATGACACGCAGAGAGAATCCCCAGGATCGTATCGACGAGTTAAGCAACGCCAGCGTCCCATTCCGATTCGATGTCCATAGTTTTATCTTTTCTGATAATGCTGTAGAGTTAGAGAATAAATTACATACAATATTGAATAATAAACGAGTCAATAAAGTAAATACTCGAAAAGAGTTCTTTTACGCTACTTTAGATGAACTAGAATCTTTAGTCAATGAACTAGACCCTACCGCCGAATTCAATAAAACCATGTTAGCCGAGGAATTCCATCAGTCTCAATCTATTGATGTTCCATATACATCTGATCATAGGGAAGAATCCGATTCCGAAGATCAGGAATATATTGACATTTTCACTTAATCCTATTCCCAAAGATACTAAAACAAAGTGTTTGGGAATGATGTTCGACAGCAACCCGACCAGCCCCAGAGGCCATTGAGTCCATCTTGTTCCCCGCGCGGATCGGCATGGAGCTGGCGGACAATAAGGAACTTGTCAATTTACGATTTGTTATAAAGTATGTAAAAACCGCTCCCGCGCGCAACAGGAACGGCTTTACATAGATTCTATATCTGGATAGGAGACCAGAATGATACAATCCTTACGCAAATCCATTGTATCATCTCTGACGCCTCTTGTCAAAGGTATGGTGCTATTTTTGTACCCAAAAACTATATTTTTACACAAAGGAGATGATATCATGAAAGGCGGAACTAGAAAACGGGGTTCCACATGGAGCTACTATTTTGACATGGGAACCATAGATGGCAAGCGTCAGAAGAAAGAAAAGGGAGGCTTCAAGACCAAGAAAGAGGCCGAGGCCGCTCTCTCTAAAGCGATCAATGAATATAATAACATCGGAACAGTCTTTGAGCCCTCTGAAATTACAGTATCTGATTATTTAGACCAATGGTATGATTTATACTGCAAGCCTAACCTGAAATACAATACCCAAGTAGGATATCTGCACATTATGGAAGGGCATTTAAAACCCAGATTCGGAAAATACCGTTTAAAAGCAATCACTTCCGCCATTCTCCAGGATTACGCCAATAGCCTAAAATCAAATGGCTTTGCAAAAACCTCCATCGCGGGAATCCTCTCAGTATTCAGCGCGGCTATGGATTATGCCGTTGAACCGCTGCATTATCTTCCAGCCAATCCTATGCGATATGTGAAATATCCCAAAGTAGAGAAAAAACCGCGTGATCGGATCATTTTAGCCTTGCAGGAATGGCAGCGGATTATAGATCGGTTCCCTCCCGGCTCTCGGTATTATATACCATTAATGATCGGTTTTTACACTGGACTACGGATTTCAGAAACCTTCGCTCTCACATGGGATGATATAGATTTTGAAAAACGGACCCTTACAGTTTCGAAACAGATTGTTAAAAGAAATTTTGGCGCTGACGTGCGCAAGGCTGTAGAGAAAAAAGGTAAAAAAGAGTTAAAATCATCTTGGTACTTTACCACTCCAAAAACAGAGTCTTCCACACGTACCGTGAAATTTGGCGATACCCTTTACCAGGCATTGAAGCTGGAACGCGCCGCTCAACTAAAAAATGAAATGAAATATGGTGAATACTACACTATTCATCTCTTGAGGAAAGAACTTGATGAAAAGGGAAATGATATGCAGCGTATTGTTCCCATCCAAAAGTGCGTTGAATCAGCCCTATCCCGTGTGTGTATGGTCTGCATAGCAGAAAACGGCGAATACACTTCCACAGATTCCTTTAAATACTGCGCAAGGATAATCCACAAAGAACTGTTGCTTGCTTTTGATTACCATTCCCTGCGCCATACCCATGCCACAATCCTGATTGAATCTGGCGCTGATGTGAAAGATGTACAAGCTCGGCTGGGACATTCCAACATCCAGACCACATTGCAAACCTATGTGCATGATACAGAAGTCATGTCGGCACGGTCTGTTGATCTCTTTGAACAGGCGACTAACCGGAAAACCTCATAGAATACCAGAAGAGGGCTGACAGCAAAGTTCAAAAGCTGTTCAGCCCTCTTTCATGGTAGATACCCTAATTTATTCAATGGTGGCAAATCGGTGGCAAACCATCTGTTTCCTGTCATTCACATCCACAAAAATCCTTATTTCATGCGGGTTATTGCCACCACGGTCTCTATATTCCCCGTCCCCGGAAACATATCCACGCAGCACCCCTTATCCACCCCATACCCATGTGCCAGCAGCACCTCAAGATCCCTGGCCAGGCTGGTAGGCTTGCAGGACACATAGATCAGTCTCTCCGTCCCAAACCCAATGATCTTCTCCAGAGCCTTCGGGTGAATGCCATCCCTGGGAGGGTCCAGCACAATAAGATCCGGCGCTTCTTTCATCTCTCCCACCACCTTCAGCACATCCCCGGCTATGAACTGGCAGTTGGTCAGACCGTTTAAGGCAGCGTTCTCCCTGGCGGCCTCCACTGCTTCCGAAACGATCTCCACCCCTATTACCTTTTGGGCCACAGGGGCCAGGATCTGGGCAATGGTTCCAGTGCCGCTGTACAAGTCGAACACCGTCTTTGCCTTTGTATCTCCAATATATTGCCGCACGGTATCATAGAGCACCTCCGCTCCCAGAGAATTGGTCTGGAAGAAAGAAAACGGGGAGATTTTAAACCGCAGTCCAAGAAGCTCCTCATAAAAATAGTCCTGGCCATAGAGGATTCTGGTCTCATCGCTCTGGACCACATCCGCCAGGCTGTCGTTGCGGATGTGGAGGATTCCCCCGAAGGTTCCCTCCAGGCACAAGGACAAAAGCTCTTCCGTCCACTGGCTCAAAAGCTCCTCCTCGGGCACAGCCCCTGCCGCCTGGCTGCTGGTCACCAGAGCCACAAGGATCTGGCCTGTCTTCACTGCCCGGCGGACCAGGAGATGGCGGAGATACCCCTGATGCCTTAGCTTTTTATAAAACGGGATGTGGCGGGCAGCGAAAAAATCCCGGGTAGCGGTGAGGATCCTGGTAAAATCCTCATGGACGATCTGGCAGTGGTCTGTGTTCACCACATCGTGGAAGCTTCCTCTCCTGTGCATCCCCAGAGCCAGAGGCCCGTCTTTCTCCTCGTCGCCGAAGGAGAACTCCATCTTGTTCCGGTAAGCCCTGGAGACAGGGCTGGGCTTGATGGTATCCAGGGGGATGTCCGGCTGTACCTGGTTCAGCAGGGACCGCACCTGCTCTTCCTTGATGGCGGTCTGGTCCTCATAAGGGATGGTCTGCATAAGGCAGCCGCCGCAGTTCCCAAAGTGGGGGCAGGGATCCGACGCGGTCTCTAAGGGGGAAGGCATTTCTACCTCCAGAAGCTTGCCCTCACACCGGTTGTTCCGCTTTTTGTTCACCGCGAACCGAACCGTCTGCCCGGGGAGGGCGTTTTTAACAATAACTTTTTCTTTGTCTATGTAAAGGACTCCTTTGTTGGGAAATTCCATTTTTTCAACTATTCCGGTATAGATCGGGCCTTTTTTCATCGGTCTTATATACTCCTTTTTATGTTTTTCGGGCAATCAGGCAGGGAAGGCGGGGACTCCGGTCAGCTTTGCCCGCGGACCTTTCCCCGGAGTCCATGTATGATTGAGCAGGGAAATCTCTTCCCCCTACTCGCCTTGAGGGCAGGGCCCCTTTAGCAGCCATATTCCTCTCCGCCCCACGCACATAGAAAAGGGACATTGCGGACAGCAACATCCCTTTAGCGGTTATGTGTTTTATGTCTGGTTTGTATTACTCTTTCTCAGGCTCTGTCTCGTCCTCAAAGAAATCGTCGTCAAAGTCATCATCAAAATCGTCCTCAAAGTCCTCCAGATAGTCGGGGGTGAAGAAGCGGTATACGCCGTAGGCGATGGCCGCCACCGCGGCTACTATTCCGATAATGGCCAGAATCCATAAGATGTTGTTCTTCTTCTTGTCCTCCTCCTCTTTTCTGTGGAGGAACTCGTTCAGCCTTGTGGAGTTCATGATCTCCTCCATGCGGTTGATGGCATCTTTGCCCATGGTATCAAATTTATTCATTGTTGTCCGATCCTTCCTTTCCTTTATCCTTTTTTGTTGTCATTGCTTATGTGAACAGTATACCATTGTTTCAGGAAATTTACTATCTATTTTTTCCGGAAAAATCATTTTTTATTCACTGGCGGTTACTGTTCACAGGTGCCTTGTGAACGTAACAGCATATGCCCATTTAAAATCGCCCGGGGCGATGGGGGATATGCTTTGCTCCCATAACGGTATTGGCCCATAACTGATCAGTCATGGAGTGAACAGTAACCACTAGCGGAACCTACTCTCCCTCTTCCAGCTTCTGAAGTCTGGCGAAGGAGGCAAACATCTTCTTTACTCCTGCCTTGTCAAACTCCACGGTGACCTCGTAGTCCTTGGGACCGTCCTTTATGGCCCGCACGGTTCCAGCGCCGAACTTTACATGCTTTACCCGGTCCCCTTCCCGGTAATCCAGGGTCTGGGCCTTTGCCACGGTGAAGGCTTTTCCAAATCCCGGCCCTGCCCCTGGTCCCCCTGAGGAATAGGTGCTGCCCTGGGAGGCATAGGGGTTCGCGCTTGGCTCAAAACCGCCGTTTACTCCCCTCCTTCTGCCGAAGCCTCCTGGCTGGGCCGCCGGCCCTCCGCTTTTGGGGGAAGCCCCCTGGCCCCCAAGATCGGAGGCTTCTCCGGCCCCGGTTTTGGGGGCTTTAACGGAAGACCTTGGCTCTGTCCGCCCCCCGTCCAAAAGCTCCTCTGGGATCTCCTCAATAAAACGGCTGGTCTTACAGTACCTTGTCTCACCGTTTACCATGCGCGTCCTGGCGGAGGTCATGGTCAGGCGCTCCATGGCCCGGGTAATGCCCACATAGCACAGCCGCCTCTCCTCCTCCAGCTGGCCCGGATCCTCTGATAAAAGAGTCATATAGCTGGGAAACAGGCCATCCTCCATGCCGCTTAAGTACACATTTTTAAATTCCAGCCCCTTCGCGCTGTGAAGGGTCATGAGAGTCACCCTGCTTTCCGACGGGTCCAGCTGGTCCACATCCGCCACCAGGGCCACCTCCTCCAGAAAACCATCCAGGGTGGGGGTCTGGGCGTCAGACCAGTAGGCCACTGCCTTGTTCACCAGTTCCTGGATATTCTCCAGACGGCCCTGGCTCTCCTCGTCCCCTGCCTCCTCCAGCTCTGCCTTGTAGCCGGTGTCCTCAAGGATGTCATCCACAAGCTGACGCAGACCATAGTCCTCTTTCTGGAATCTGGCCCGGAATTCTTCGATAAGACCAGTAAATTTTCCGATCTTGTCCGCTGCCTTGCCAAGGCCCGGAATGATCTTCGCCCTGGTCATGGCGTCGTAGAGGCTTAAGTCATTGGCCGCGGCAAACACCGTCAGCTTTCCTATGGATGTGGCCCCGATTCCTCTTTTCGGCACATTGACGATCCGGCTCACGGCCAGGTCATCTCTGCCGTTGGCAATGGTCTTTAAGTAGGATAGGATGTCCTTGATCTCCTTGCGCTGGTAGAAATTCACCCCTCCCACCAGGCGGTAGGGAACATTGTAGTGAACACACTGCTCCTCAAGAAGGCGGGACTGGGCATTGGTCCGGTACAGTACAGCGCAGTCCTGGTAGGGGAGATTTTTGGCCAGAACGTCTTTTATGATAAATTCCGCCTCCTCATAGGCCTGGTCAAACTGGCGGTAGCGGACCCCGTCTCCCTTGCCATTGGCTGTCCACAGGGTCTTGTCCTTGCGGCCCTTGTTGTTCCTGATCACCGAGTTGGCCGCATCCAGGATGGTCTGGCTGGAGCGGTAATTCTGTTCCAGTTTAATAACCCTCGCGCCGGGAAAGGCTTCCTCAAAATCCAGAATATTCCGGATATCCGCTCCCCTGAACTTGTAGATGGACTGGTCGTCGTCCCCCACCACGCAGAGGTTCCTGTACCTGGAAGCCAGCAGCCGGATCAGCTCAAACTGGGCCCTGTTGGTGTCCTGGTACTCGTCAACCATAATATACCGGAACCGCTCCTGATAGTAGTCCAGCACCTGGGACTGACTCTGAAATAATTCTACGGTCTTCATGATCAGATCGTCAAAATCCAGGGCATTGTTTTTCTTAAGCCAGCTCTGATAAGCCTCGTAGATCCTGGCTACGGTCTCCTCCCAGTAGTCTCCGGAGGCATTTTCCATATAGTCTGACGGAGTGATCAGATGGTCCTTGGCCCTTGAGATACAGTTGAGGACTTCTCTCTCCTTGTACATCCTGGGATCGATCTGCAGCTGTTTGTACACCTGCTTGATAACCGTCTTCTGGTCATCCCCGTCATAGATGGTGAAATTGGTCTCATAGCCTAAAAAATCAATGTGTCTGCGCAGGATCCGGACACAGGTGGAGTGGAAGGTGCTGACCCACACACTGCCTGCCCCCTGTTCCACCTGCCGGTCCACCCTTTCCCGCATCTCGCCTGCCGCCTTGTTGGTAAATGTGATCGCCAGGATATTCCATGGATTCACTTCTTTCTCATCGATCAGGTACGCCACCCTGTGGGTCAGCACCCTGGTCTTTCCGGACCCCGCGCCTGCCAGAATCAGCAGCGGCCCTTCTGTGCAGAACACCGCCTCCTTCTGCATGGGATTCAGCAATTCATAGTTATTCATCTGTTACCGCCTTTTCTTTTTTCCGTTCTCTGTCTCTTTGTACAGGAAAAAGGCCCTGCCGCTACAGGACCTTTTTCCATGGATCATCTCTCCTATTTTGATTCCTCATAAGCCTTCCGCACCACTTTAGCCAGCTGGTCCGCGCAGGAAGTAGACTTGTTCCCGCACAGGTTGCCTGTGAAGTACCCTTCAATCTGCTCCACGGTCATGCCGTCGATTACCTTGCAGATGGCCTTCAGATTGCCGTTGCATCCGCCTACAAAAGAGACATTGGTCACAACATTTCCATTTAAGTCAAAGCTGATCTTTTTTGAACATACACCCTGGGGGGTCATCTCACATCTCATAAAATCTCTCCTGTCATCTCTCTTGTGTGATTATTTTCCGCGATAAGCCACTGCCTCGATCTCCACCAGCGCTCCTTTGGGGACAGCCGCCACCTCAAAAGCCGCTCTCGCCGGGCACGCGCCGGTAAAAAATGTGGCGTAGACTTGGTTCATGGCTCCGAAATCGTCAATGTTTTGCAAAAGCACGGTGGTCTTTACCACATGCTCCATGGAAAGGCCTTCGCTCTCCAGGATGGACTTTATGTTGGTCAGGGACTGCCTGGTCTGGCTGGCGATATCGGTCCCCGCGAACTCCCCTGTAGCTGGGTCGATGGGAAGCTGGCCGGACACATATACGAAATCGCCTGCCTGGACAGCCTGGGAATAGGGGCCAATGGCTGCCGGGGCGTTGGTGGTGGAATATACTTTCTTCATCTTATGATGTTCTCCTCTCCTGTTGGATTTACCTCATGAAGAACATTATACAAAAACTTCACCAGGATTTCAATTACTTTGTAACGAAATCCTGATTACAAGGGTCTCATAAGGTCTCAGCTGTACAGCCCCTTCCTTTAGCTTTGGATCCTTATAATTAGAAATGATCACCAGACTGTCCTCTGACACGTTCTCATGCTCAAACCAGATCTCCCTGTCTGAGAAATTATGGACTGCCAGCCAGGTTTCCTCCCCAAGGCTTCTGGTATAGGCGATCACCGGGCCCTCCTTTGGGCCACACAGCCGGAAATCGCCGTGAACCATCACAGGATTTTCCTTTCTCAGGACGATCAGCTTCTGATAGAACTGAAATATGGAGTCCGGGTCCTCCATCTGCTGCCTGGCATTGATCTGTGTGTAATTAGGGTTCACGGGAAGCCAGGGGCGGCTCGGGGAGAATCCGGCGTTTGGACTCTCATCCCACTGCATGGGAGTCCTGGCATTGTCCCGGCTGACGCTCTGGGCCTGGGCCAGGGCCTCCTCTTTTGCGGCGCCTTCCTGTATCATGGTGTGGTAGTAATTCTTTGTGTCAATGTCGTCGTAATCCTCAATGGAAGGCAGGCCGTAGTTGGTCATGCCCAGCTCCTCCCCCTGGTACACAAAAGGGGTCCCCGGCAAGGTGTGAAGATAGCACCCCAGCATTTTTGCCGATTCTTTCCAGTACCTTTTGTCATCGCCATAGAGGGAAACCTGCCTGGGTTTGTCGTGGTTGCTTAAAAATCTTGCCCACCAGCCGTCTTCCTTCAGGCACTCGTAATTTTCTTCCACCTCTCTCTTAAACCGCTCTGGGCTCCAGGTCTTGATCTCCACAATAGGCGGAACAAAGGCAATGGCCATGTCGAACTCCCCGCTGGCAGCGCTTGTGTAATCCCTGGCGTCCTGATCATTTCTTATGATCACCTCTCCCACGGTCATAAGGTTGTCCGGCTTTATGGTCTTTTTGACCATGTCCTTGATATGCCGGTGAGTTCCCTCTAGGTTGGCGCAGGAGGAGGTTCCGAAGGCTTCCGACATATCTGCCCTTCCATCCAGTCCTTTGTCCAGATAGCTGATGGCATCCACCCGGTAGCCGTCCACGCCTTTTTCGTTCCAAAAGCGGATGATGTCAAAGATCCCTTCCCTTGTCTCGTCGTTGTCCCAGTTTAAGTCCGGCTGCTCCTTGGCGAAAAAGTGGAGATAATACTGTCCCCTTTCCTCCACATACTCCCACGCGCTGCCTCCGAATACGGAGAGCCAGCCGTTTGGCGCTCCCCCGTCCGGTGCCGGGTCCCGCCAGATATAGTAATCCCTGAATGGGTTATTCCTGGATTTTTTTGACTCCCGGAACCACTGATGGCGGTCAGAGCTGTGGTTTAACACCAAGTCCATGATAATGGCGATTCCCCGCTCATGGGCCCCATCCCGGAAGCGCTCCCAATCCTCCATGGTTCCGAACTCCTCCATGATCTGGCGGTAGTCGGAAATGTCATACCCATTGTCCACATTGGGCGACGCGTACACCGGGGACATCCACACAGCCGTAACTCCCAACTCCTTTAAATAGTCCAGCTTTTCCGCCATGCCTTTAAGGTCGCCTATGCCGTCGCCGTTACCATCCTTAAAGCTTCTGGGATAGATCTGATAGATTACCTGGTCTTTGTACCAATCCTTCTCGTGTCTCACTGATATTACCTCCCTGGTTTGATTTTTTCATCTCTGGCCTCAAGGAGCGCCCAGACCGCCTGGGCAAACCCGTCCTCCTGGTTGGTTCCCGTTATAACCTTTGCCACATCCTTTATGTCCTCCCCGCTGTTTCCCATGGCCACTGTCCACCCCAAGGGGAGAGACAGCATGGCCCGGTCATTGTCCCCGTCTCCCACAGCCATGATCTCCTCCAGGGCACAGCCCGCGGAATCCGCGTACTCCTTAAGGCCCTGGTCTTTGGTGGCTTTGGCCTGTGTGATCTCCCAGTTTGTGGGAAAGGATGCGGCCACGCTGATATCCTCTATGGATTCCAAAGGCTTCCTGATCTCCCTGATCAGCCCCGTATCCTCACTTAATGTCTCGATCTTATAACACACCTGGCGGAGCTTTAAAAATTCTTCTGCCGTAACTCTTTTGTAAGCCCTAAAAAGAGCTTCCTCTTCCTCCTGGCTCCTGTCTGCTTTCGGAAAGATCCTGGTCATAAAGAAGCTTCGGAAAATCTGCTCTCTGGCTATAATAAAGCTCCCATCTCCTGTCACCAGCTGGATGATCAGGCTGTCTTTCCAGGGCTTTAAAGCCTTTAGGATCTCTCCCGCCTTATCCCCGGACAGAACCTGTTCTCTCAGCAGAGTCCCGTCCCCCCGGTAGATGGCAGCCCCGTTCATGGCCACCATGCCGCAGGTGATCCCGGCCTCACAAAGAGCTTTCCGGGCCGCCTCCTGGTTTCTCCCCGTACACACGGCAAACTGGATCCCCGCCTGGCCAAGAGCCCTGACAGCCCCCGCGTTCGCCGGGCTCACGCGCCCATGGCCGTCCAGAAAGGAACCGTCCATATCGCTGACCACCATGCGGATCTTCTGGCTCCTGTCTCTGTCATCTCTTATAAGCTTTAGTCCCTTTTCTCCTGTCCTGTTCAGTTTTCTCATCTCCTGTCCTGTATTTTGGTCTCCAGACTTTCTGACACCAGCTTTAAAAGTCCTTTCTTGTCCCTGATGCCGCCCAGCTTTCCCGCCATGTCCCGGCTTCTGAAAAAAGAATCCAGGATCCTCCAGGTCTCATCTCTGTCCCCGGATTTTTCCAGGTCACAAGAGCAGGAAGCCGCGAACACCACCTTCCCATTTCCTTCTTGGCATCGCTCCACAGCCACCGCGATACCGTCTTTTATCCCATGTCTTCCAAAGGGCAGAAGGATATGGCAGCCTCCCTCCGCTTTCCACGGATACGCTCTGGCCCTCTCCCGTATTTCCCCGAGAAAATCATCCGCGTCACGGATACATCCCCTCTCCTTTAAAGCCTCCGCGCACCGCCGGGTCATGTCCTCCAGGGAGATCCCGGCCCCGCAGACCATGACGCCCTGTTCCCCGATCAGCTGGTCTAAGAAGGAGCGGATTCTGTGCTTTTGGATCCTGTCCCACAGGATCTCCCTCACCTTCCGTTCCTCCTCTGCCCCGGGAGGATCTTCAAGGATCACCAGGGGCAGAGGCAGTCCTAAGTCTTTTGGCTTTACCGATACCGCCAGATCCGGCCTGGCGGCCAGGCACTCCTCTTCCAGAAGATACCCGGGGCAGAAACCGCGGACCTTCACCTGGTCTCCCAGACGTTCCTCCAGCCACCGGCGGATCCTGTAATACTGTCCCACATCCTCCTCACAGACCATGACCATCTTGACAGACCTCTCCCTTCTTCCCGCACACGCCTGAACGCGCCAGGCCATCCGCTCCACTTCCTCCGCCGTGAGGAACATCCCTGTCTGGTCCCGGACCAGCCTGGACATCATTACGGCCGCCTCCCGGTAAAGGATTTCTCCTGGCTCTTTATGGCAAAACGGCCACCCACAGAGCTGATAGCCCTCCCTGACCCGGCAGAGAAGGCACTTCAATTCTCTGAAAAAATACGCCTGCTGCTCCTGATCTTCACAGAGAAATGTCAAATGATACTGTTTTTCCAGTTCCCCCCGGAATCGGTTCCAAAGCTCCCGGGCCTGACTCATCTCTTCCACGCATATCTCTTTCTGTTCTTCCTCCGGCAAAAAGCCTACGGCTCTAAGGGCTCGGTAGAGAAACTCTAAATCCTGATCCTCAAATTCCAGGAAAAAGGTCTGGTTCATAAACCTTAAAAAGCCAGCCAGCCTGTCCTTCCGGTTAAAGCATGCTCCTTTCTCCAGAAAATGGGCTTCCTCTCTCCTGACATTGACATAAAACACCGCCCATGCCGCCATATAGAGAACCTGTTGGGGAACCCGGATATGGTTTCTGACACAGTAATCCCTGACCTGGTCATAAAATGTGTAGATTTCATCCAGATTGATGATGCTCCCCATAAGCTGGCACAGCCACCTGTCCATAAGCTGCCCGCCCCGCAGGATGCAGGAGTGGATGATCCGCAGGACAAGACGGCGGATCTCCGCTTCTCCAGCCTTCAAATAGACCTTGTGATTGTGAACCCACAGCCCGGAAAATCCGCAGTTTTCTTTAAGCTCCTGATCCAGGCAGGCTATATCCTTGTAAATGCTCTGCTCTGACACCCACAAAAACTCCGCGATCCTCTCAATGGGACTCCCCGGATGCCCCAAAACCCGGTCCAAGATAGCCAGACGCCTTTCTATGGGGGTCTGGGCTCCCCGGCCCTTCTGGGGATACTCCTGGCTCTTCAGCAAGGCAAGCATCCGGCTTCTGGACGCTTCTTCTATATAATAACCCTGTCTCTGGGAAGAACGGATAGACAGCCCCTCCTCCTTCAGCCACTGGTTCACCGCCGCGATATCGTTCCGCACGGTCTTGCCGCTGACTCTCAGCTGCCCTGAAAGCTGCTTGCCGGTGATCCCCTCAGAGTGTCCCAGGACGGATTCGATTATGGTCCTATGACGAATTGACAACAAAAGAATTCCCCCTTTTGCTGTCAATTTTACCACAAATTCCGGAGAAAAACCACATGCGTCTCCCTACCTGACCTGCTCTTTTTTCAGCTCATCCGCCTCCATCATCTTAAAGAACGGAAAATAGAACAGGGTCATGATCACCACATTGAGCACTGCCATCACAGCCGCTTTCCAGTCCAGTGTCAGCAAAAACGCCTGGAATCCCGGAGGCAGGAACCCTGGAGATTCCCACAGCGGAAGTCCAACAAGTCCTGTGGACATGGCCAGATAGTTGAGGCCTGCCACTATGACGGGACCGAACACAAAGGGAACCATAAGGAACGGATTCATGATCAAAGGCACGCCGAAAATAATAGGCTCATTGACCCCAAAAAGTGACGGGATAACTCCGATCCTTCCGATGGCCCTTAACGACTTGGCCTTAGACAGCATCATCAGGATCACCAGCCCCAGGGTCATGCCAGAGCCGCTGACTTGAAGGAATCCATAGTAAAACCCAAAGGTAAATACATGGGCAGGCGTCTGGCCCGCCGCCACAGCCGCGGCATTGGCGGAGGCGTTGGCAATCGCGAAGGGAGCCCACACGCTGGAGGTAATGGCGGCTCCGTGAAGCCCAAACACCCACAGAAGCTGGGTGATGAAGATGATCAGCATCACCGCCGGCAGGGAATCCATGGATGTGATAGCGGGAGCCAGGATATTCATGATCACCTGGGGAAACACGGTGGAACCTGCCGCCATACATATAGAGGCCACAGCCACTGCCGCCGCCACGTCGATCACAAGGGGCACCAGGGCGGAAAAGCTGTCAGCCACCATGGGCGGGACGCTCTCGGGCATCTTGATGGTCAGATGGTACTTTGTACACAGGCGCATCACCTCCACAACCAGCAGGCCGGAGATAATCGCCACAAACAGTCCCTCAGCTCCCAGGTAAGACACTACCCAGCCGCCTTCCTCCGAGATGGTCACGGACAGGATCAGGTGCGCCAGGATGGCTGACGGCCCCACCAGCACATTTTTTATGTCGTAGCTTTTCGCCAGGGAATTGGCTATAAAAAGCGCCGCGTAAAGGGACATAATATTGGTAGTAAAATACGTGGGCAGGGTGATGACGCTGTTGTGGGCATTGACCCACTGAAGCACTCCGCCGCCTAACATGTTGCCGATCCCTGTAGGAACCAGGCAGAAAGAGCCGATGATGATCACCGGAACGATCCCCACGATCCCGTCTTTCACTGCCTGGAGATGTCTCTGCCGCTCCAGCATTTCCGCCACAGGCATAAGCCATTTCTGAAGCCACCTTTGAAGCTTGTCCATTCTAACAATCCTCCTATGTATTTATTATTTTTTCATTATAAATCACGGCCATGATGTCCTCAAATAATTTAATTCCCAATGTATGAGGTAAAAGTTTATATAAAATCCCAAATCCCCCTTGACAGTGACGTTACGTCACCCCATATAATACCTTATAAAGAAAAACAGGAGGACCTACAACTATGAAAGGCATCATCTTAGCCGGCGGTTCCGGGACAAGACTCTATCCCCTGACCACCGTCACATCCAAACAGCTGCTCCCTATTTATGATAAGCCCATGATCTATTATCCTCTTTCCGTGCTCATGACCGCCGGGATCCGGGAGATTCTTATTATCTCCACCCCGGAAGATACCCCAAGGTTTGAACACCTTCTGGGAAACGGCCATCAGTTCGGCCTCAGCTTGTCCTACGCCGTTCAGCCCTCTCCCGACGGCCTGGCCCAGGCATTTATCATCGGCGCTGACTTCATCGGAGAGGACCATGTGGCCATGATCCTTGGGGACAATATCTTCGCGGGACACGGCTTAAAGAAGCGTCTCTTAAGAGCCGCCAACAAGCAGGAGGGAGCCACCGTGTTCGGCTACTATGTAGACGACCCGGAGCGGTTCGGCATCGTGGAGTTCGATTCTGACGGGCGGGCCATCTCCATTGAGGAGAAACCTAAAAACCCCAAATCCAACTACTGCGTCACAGGCCTTTATTTTTACGACAACAAGGTGGTGGAGTACGCGAAAAAACTAGCGCCTTCTGCCAGAGGCGAGCTGGAGATCACGGATCTCAACCGGATCTATCTGGAGGACGGCAAGCTGGAGGTGGAGCTTTTGGGGCAGGGATTTACCTGGCTTGACACCGGAACCCACGAGTCTTTAGTGGATGCCACCAACTTTGTCCGCACCGTGGAATCCCATCAGCACCGGAAGATCGGCTGCCTGGAGGAGATCGCCTACTTAAACCACTGGATCACCAGGGACCAGCTTATGGAGAACATTGAGCCCTTAAAGAAGAATCAGTACGGCCAGTACCTTTTAGATGTGCTGGCGGGAAAATTTATTGACAACTGACGGCCCAGGGCCGGAAAAACGGAGGAAATTTGATTATGAAAATTTTAGTTACCGGCGGCGCCGGATTTATCGGAGGCAATTTTGTCCACTACATGGTAAACAAATACCCGGATTATCAGATCGTAAACCTGGATCTTCTGACCTATGCGGGAAATTTAGAGACCCTAAAGCCGGTAGAGGACAAGCCTAACTACAAGTTTGTCAAAGGCGACATTGCCGACGAGCCCTTTATTATGGATCTGTTTGAGAAAGAGCGGTTTGACATTGTGGTCAATTTCGCGGCGGAAAGCCATGTGGACCGCTCCATCACTGACCCGGGAATCTTTGTCCAGACCAACATCATGGGAACCAGGGTGCTTTTGGATGCCTCCAAAAAGTACAGCGTGAAGCGCTACCATCAGGTATCCACTGACGAGGTTTACGGAGATCTTCCTCTGGACCGCCCGGACCTGTTCTTCACCGAGGAGACCCCGCTCCACACCTCCAGCCCCTACAGCTCCTCCAAGGCAAGCGCGGATCTGTTCGTTCTGGCCTATTACAGGACCTACGGGCTTCCGGTAACCATTTCCCGGTGCTCCAACAACTATGGGCCCTACCATTTTCCCGAGAAACTCATCCCCCTTATTATCAGCCGGGCCCTGGCGGATAAAGAACTGCCTGTGTACGGAAAAGGGGAAAATGTGAGAGACTGGCTCCATGTGTCTGACCACTGCGCCGCCATTGACCTGATCCTACACAAGGGAAGGGAAGGGGAAATCTACAACGTAGGGGGCCACAACGAAAAGACCAATCTGGAAGTGGTAAAGACCATTCTCCGGGCCCTTAAAAAGCCGGAGAGCCTGATCCGTTTTGTCACCGACCGCCCCGGCCACGACATGCGCTATGCCATTGACCCTACCAAGCTGGAGACAGAACTGGGCTGGAAGCCCCAGTACACCTTTGACACCGGCATCCAGCAGACCATCCAGTGGTACCTGGAAAACAGAGAGTGGTGGGAGCATATTATCTCTGGAGAATACACAAACTATTTCGCAAAAATGTACAAAGAAGTGGACTGATCCAGCTTTCCCGGACCAGTCAGAAACCGGCGGCGCGCCAGAATCCAGGCTGCCGCCCAAGATCGCCTAAGGAGATTGACAAGATGAAAATATTCGTCACAGGAGTCAAAGGCCAGTTAGGCTTTGACGTGGTAAATGAATTGGAAAAGCGGGGACATGACGCCGTGGGGGTGGACATCCAGGACATGGATATCACCGACAAAGCGGCAGTAAAAAAGAAAATCACAGAGGCCTCCCCCGACGGGGTCATCCACTGCGCCGCCTACACGGCAGTAGATGCCGCTGAGGACAACGAAGAGCTGTGCCGCCAGGTAAATGCCAAGGGCACGGAACATATAGTGTCCGTATGCCGGGACCTAGGCTGCAAGCTGATGTACATCAGCACCGACTATGTGTTTAACGGACAGGGCACCCGCCCCTGGGAACCAGATGATGAGAGGGAACCTTTAAATGTCTACGGCCAGACCAAGTATGAAGGCGAACTGGCTGTGGAGACCCTTGAAAAATATTTTATCGTCCGCATTGCCTGGGTATTCGGGGTAAATGGAAAGAACTTTATCAAGACCATGCTGAATCTAGGAAAAACCAGGGACAGCCTGACCGTGGTTGACGACCAGATCGGTTCTCCCACCTACACCTATGACCTGGCAAGGCTTCTGGTAGATATGATCGAGACGGAAAAATACGGCCGCTACCATGCCACCAACGAGGGTTTGTGCACCTGGTACGAATTTGCCCGGGAAATCTTTAAACAGGCCGGGATCCAGGTCAATGTGACTCCTGTCACCAGTGACCAGTACCCGGCAAAGGCAAAACGGCCCATGAACAGCCGGATGGACAAATCGAAACTGACAGAAAAGGGTTTTCAGCCCCTGCCCCCCTGGCAGGATGCCCTCAGAAGGTATCTTGAGGCCATCGGGTAAAAGCTGGCTTTGGCCCTCGGCCAGCCGCGGACTTGCTCCGCACCTGGCAAAGGGCCATCTCCAAGTAAAAATGACAAGGCATGCGAGGTCGCTTTCCCAGACCATACCTACATGCACCTTGTGATCAAACGATCACATGTCCTATAAAAAAGGGCTCTTTGTTATGAAGTACGTTTTGAGGCCAGAGGGCTCGTTTTACCGAGGGTACTTATACTCCGCTGTCTCTTGTCAGGATGACTATATCACATCTGGTTGTCCTTTTCAATGTTCAAAAATATTTTTTCCAAATCCCCCCGCAATTTTTTAGGCAGAACCATCCTTTTTAATCCGCCGCCCTTCCACATGGATCTGTCCTCGTAGACCCTTAAGACACTGTAGCCTTCTTCCAGGTCATCGGGATACACACTGGATATATATTTTATGGGCAATTTGACATCCCTCTCAGGCCGGATTCCCATCCGGCTTCCGCTGCCGGAACCAGCGTCAAAAAATCCGGTCCGGGTTTCTTTGTCCAGAACCACATATCCCGGCCAGTTCCCGGTCTGTCTTCCCCACTGGGCGCAGGTGAACAGCAGCATGATCTGTTCCAGGGTCAGCTCCAAAAGAAAAACCAGCTGATTCCGGCTTGTCAGCTCATTACACACCTCATAGGCAGCGCTTTTAATATAACCCTGAAGCTCATGGTCATGGCCGTTCTCTTCTATACAGTGGAGGGCAGAAGACAGATCGCCCTTTTTGTATCCCTGCTGCTTAGTAAGCCAGGCAATGCTGGCGCGGTTTTGTATATGATAGCCGTAGCCGTACAGCCAGCCCATATAACCGGGTTCCAGGGTATTCAACGTATATTCGCTCGCGCCGTCCCCGGTATCCACCCTTATGTCGCCCCGGTAGATCTGGCACAGATGCTCCCGGACCGGAACTGTGATCCGGGCAATCTCCTCCAGTTCCTCCGAACAGACGTTTAAGCCTGACAGTTTTTCCAGCAAAGCCGCCTGCTCTGTCCTTCGCAGTTCCTCCATGACACTGTCAAAACTCAGCCCGGGATACCTTCTCCACTTAAGCCCATCATAAAAAAGCTTTTCCAATTCTTTCTTTTCCAGCTTCCGAAGAGGGACCTGGATCAGATACTTTCCATCCAGGTCCCTCACATAGCCCATCCTGGCAAGTTCCAAACGGATCTGTTCCCCGCGGGATGCTTCCATCATCCTCATCCTCCTAATATAAAAACGCGTCAACATGCCCCCGCCACCTGCCAGATCACTGGAAAGCAGCAGCCCTTTGTACTGTAAATAAGAATATCATACTTTCTTTTTACGCACAAGGCGACAACAAATTTTTTTAAAAAAATAAGTTGACATTCGCTGTCATATGTGGTATATTATATTTCGTGCTTAGCAGACAAGCCATATATAGGGGAATAGTTCAATGGTAGAGCAGCGGTCTCCAAAACCGTAGATGGGGGTTCGAGCCCCTCTTCCCCTGTTGATTTTATGAGACACATGGAAAGATGTGTCTTTTTTTATACATAAGGCAGAGGTATATGGCCGTTAAAGGGGCCCCGTCTGGGCACATCAAGTAGGGGAAGGATCTCCCCTACTCGATTTTTATCCAGCCTGGCCCCCATGGGACAGGGCTATTACCTTAAACCTTTGTCACCTGGCCCGCTGTTCCAGAGGATAACTTCTCGTCCTTCTCCACCCGGATCACATAATTCCCAATCTTTACCCCCCCATCCGTCCCTCTTCTCACCGCCGGGATGTCCCACACCAGATTCCGGTGGCGGTAAATGCTCAGGAGAATCCCAAGAAGCCCGTAGACGGTCAGTGTGTGGAGCCTTCCATAGGAGAAAAAGGGGATCCCCGCTGTGGAGCTTAAGTCCAGGCCAAAATTGTACATCACATTCCTCACCGTCTCCAGAGCCAGCAGCAGGGTACAGCCGAAGGCAGCCATCCTTCCCAGACGGTTCTTCTCCCTGGCTGCCATGAAAAACAGATAGAGGAAAAACAGCCCGTAAAGCCCGCACACTCCTATGGTTTTGGCAAGTCCCAAAACCACGGCGGATTGAAGGATCATGTACTGGTTTTGAATCGAGGCATGGTTCCAAAAATCCAAAAGCCCCTTCTGCTCCAGGATCTGGTAACTGTTTTGGTTAAAGGAGAGGCAGGAAGCGATCTTCCGAATCTGGCTGATGTGATATCCCGCGGTCTGGGCAAAGTCTTCGGGGTGAAAGAACGCCTGAAGCCTCGCGATCTGATAACCCTTCAGATTGGCTATCATCAGGACCGCCGCGGCCGCAAAGACGCAGCCCGCCGCCGCAAAACCTTTTTTTCTTGGAACTCCAAACCACTCTCCTCCCACGGCAGCGAAAAACATGACCGTACACACTGCCAGAGCGTCTCCTGTGACACTGATACCTCCCCCTATGATTCCTGCCGCCACTCCAAAGGCGACTCCTATCCAGACAGTGCTGATTCCCATTCCCAGATAACCTTTTCCCCTGTTGCTGTAGAGAATCCCAGCGTACAGAGGGACGAAGAGATACATAAGACACTTCAGATAAGGATACCCGCCGTTCATCATGGGAAGGATCCCTGACACACCGCTGATCCCGATGATTCCCAAAAAGCAGGTCCCCGAAAGCTCTGGATGCTTTCCAAGAATACTGTAATCCCACAGACACACCGCCGCCATGATCCCAATGCCTGACAGCGTGTACCAGCACTGCCTGACAAAATATTCCATGGTATTTCCCCCAGCCTGCCCTATGCCGTAAAAGCAGACATATTGGAGGAACAGCCCCAGGATGCTGAAGGCCAGGATCCAGAAAAACAGCCGCCACTCCATCTTCGGCCGGTGGATCCGATCCAGCTCTACCCCTGCCGTAACCGGGTCCCCCATCTGCCGCGCCGCCTCCCTGACAGCCTCCTCCCTTGTCATCCCCTCCGCCTCGCAGGCTGCCGCCTGATCCTCCATGTGATCCCGGAGTTCTTTCACCGCCATAGCCCTGGCACGGTTGTCGCGGATCTGGGCTGAGACCATATCCAAATACTTATCCATTTCCATAAGCTTCCCCTCCGATCACCTGGGCTACCGCCTTCTCGTAGGTTTCCCACTCCTTCTTTTTCCTCTTCAGCGCCTTCTTCCCCTCTCCGGTGATCCGGTAGTACCTGCGGGTCTTTCCGCCCGCCTCCTTCTCATAGGACAGAAGCTGATCCTTGTCCTCCAGCCCGTGGAGCAGGGGGTAGAGGGTCCCTGCTTTCAGTTCAAACACATTGTCTGTCCTCTCCCCCAGCACCTCGATCATCTCATAGCCGTACATGTCCCTCTCCGAGAGAAGCTGCAAAAGCAGCATGGCTGTGTTGCCGGACAGCTGATTTTTGTCAAATACCAAGCTGACATCTCCTTTCTCTGTGAAATGGCTTCAGACCAGGCCATGGATCCCAGCCGCATCCCCATGGGAAGCTTACAGACAGGATTTTATATATAGATAATCTATATATCTGCTTAAAAAAAAATTTCTTCCCTGCCATTTCCCGCCGGGGCGGGGTCACCAGGGTATCATACCCCTCATCCCCGCCGCGGCGAAATCTGATCACAATGGCTTTTTGCCTTTAACCTGCTCTCATTATATATCGGTTATCTATATAAGTCAAGACATATCACAAAATTCCCATGGCCTCTCTCACATTGCTCACTCCTATAAGCCGGATCTGGTCATTTTTCTTCATCTTGTCCAGACAGATCTTGGGGAGAACACAGGCCTCAAAGCCTAATTTTACCGCCTCATTGACCCTCTGCTGGGCCATGGACACGGCCCGGACCTCACCGGATAAGCCCACCTCACCGAACACAATGGTCTTTTCGTCCACAGGGCGGTCCTTTAAGCTGGACACCAGGGCCATGATAATGGACAGATCCAGGGCCGGCTCATTCATCCTCATGCCTCCGGCGATGTTCACATAGGCGTCGTAGCGGGACATCTCATAGTGACACCGTTTTTCCAGCACCGCCATGAGAAGGTTGACCCGATTGTAGTCCGTCCCCGCGGCTGTTCTCCTGGGAATTCCCAGATTGCTCTGGGTCACTAAGGCCTGGACTTCCAAAAGAATAGGTCTGGTTCCCTCCATGGCGCAGGCCACCACTGCCCCTGACGCGCCTTCCGGCCGACCGGACAGCATGAACTCTGAAGGATTCTCCACCTCCACAAGGCCCTGCTCTCTCATCTCAAAGACCCCGATCTCATTGGTGGACCCGAAGCGGTTCTTCACCCCCCGGAGAATCCTGTAGGAAGCGTGACGGTCACCCTCAAAATATAGAACCGTGTCAACCATGTGCTCTAATACCCTGGGACCAGCCACCACTCCTTCCTTGGTCACATGGCCCACAATAAAGATGGTGATCCCCTCACCCTTGGCGATCTGCATCAGCAGGTTCGTGGACTCTCTCACCTGGCTGACGCTTCCCGGGGCCGAGGAGATCTCCTCTCTGTACATGGTCTGGATGGAATCAATAATCACAATGTCCGGCTTTTCCCCGGAGATGATCTCCTGGATATGGTCCAAGCTGGTCTCACAGAGAAACTTTAAGTCTCCCGTCACCTGGCCCACCCGGTTGGCCCGGAGCTTGATCTGTTTCAAGGACTCTTCTCCTGAGATATACAGGACCTTCTGGCCGGTGGCCGACAAGTTCCGGCACACCTGTAAAAGCAGGGTGGATTTGCCGATGCCCGGGTCGCCGCCTACCAGCACCAGGGACCCGGATACCACTCCGCCCCCCAAAACCCGGTCAAGCTCCTGATAGCCTGTGGTCACCCGGTCCTTTTCCTCAATGGAGATCTCAGACAGCAGAGCTGGTTTTGACTTTATCAGGGGGCCGGGGCGTCTGGCCTGAGAGGAGGAACCGGACTTGGGAGCCACAGGCTCTTCCACCAAGGTGTTCCACTCTCCGCAGGCCGGGCACTGACCCATCCATTTCGCGGATTCATATCCGCATTCTTTGCAGAAAAACGCGGTTGTCTTTGCTTTTGCCATCTATCTCTTCTCAATACGCACTTTGGCGGTGACTCCTTCGCTCAGTTCCACGCTCACATTCAGCTTGCCGCTCATATTGGTTGTCATGCCGCCCGCGGATACGCCGTCCACGGTAACCGTGTACTCTGTGTCATCCTCAAGCTGAACCGTGATCTGCACGTCCTTGTCTCCCTCTACCTGAAACTCGACGCCCCAGTCCGCCGCCACAAAGCCGGTAACCGCTGTCCCCGGAACAGACTCGTATACAAACATACCGTTGCGCTCCAGCTTGGTGATCTCGCTGTAAGTCTTAACTTTGTACAAGTCGCCTTTATGCTCAAAATTGTCTAATTTGGACTTTTTGTTTAACTTGTTGTTTCCGAAACTGATGCTTCCGTCGGCTTCAGACCGGATCAATTCTTCAATAACCGGCATGGTTTTTTCCTCCTGATGGTGTGTTTTTGGAAACGCCCCAAAAGGCGTTTTCCTGTAATCATGAATGGATTATAACCCATAATCCCCGTTCTGACAACTGTTAGTTTTGGGCGGCAAACAAAAGCCCTTCTTCCCCTTTGGCCACCTCTACCTGGTCCCCTTCTTTCACGGCTCCGTCTAAAATCTGCTCCGCGAGACGGTCCTCTACCAGGCTCTGGATGGTCCTCCTTAAAGGACGGGCACCGTATTTGGGGTCATAGCCTTTCTCGATCAGGTATTCCCTGCCGTCTTCTGTCACATGGAGGGAAATTCCCATCTGCTGCTTGGTTCTCTTGCTGATGGTTCCAAGCATAATGGACACGATATCCTTCATGTTCTCTTTGTTCAGGGGATGGAACACCATCACCTCGTCAATTCGGTTGATGAACTCCGGCTTAAAGATCCTCTTGACCTCCTCCATGACCCTGTCCTTCATGAATCGGTAATTCTCCTGCTCATCGTCCACGGACACAAATCCCAGACGCTTTGGAGATATGATGTTCTCCGCTCCCGCGTTGGAGGTCATGATCAGGATGGTATTCTTAAAATTGATCTTCCGGCCCTGGGCGTCTGTGATATGGCCGTCATCCAGCACCTGCAAAAGGATGTTGAACACATCGGGATGAGCCTTCTCGATCTCGTCAAACAGGATCACGGAGTAGGGATTGCGCCTTACCTTCTCGCTGAGCTGGCCGCCCTCGTCATATCCCACATATCCTGGCGGCGAACCGATCATCTTGGACACGCTGTGCTTCTCCATGTACTCGGACATATCAACCCGGATCAGGGCGTTCTCTGTGCCGAACATGGCCTCTGCCAGAGCCTTGCACAGCTCGGTCTTGCCCACGCCTGTGGGGCCTAAGAACAGGAAGGAGCCAATGGGGCGTTTGGGATCCTTTAAGCCTACCCGGCCCCGGCGGATGGCCTTTGCCACAGCAGTAACCGCCTCATCCTGGCCTACCACCCTCTCGTGAAGGATGGACTCCAGCTTCTTAAGCCTCTCCGACTCTTCCTCCTCCAGCTTCTTTACAGGGATCTTGGTCCAGCCGGACACCACATCCGCGATCTCATTTTCACCTACGATCAGCCTGCGGCTTTTTTTCTCCTTCTGCCACTTGTCCCGGACCTTCTCGATCTTCTCCCGCCTCTTCTGTTGCTTCTTCTTAATGTCTCCCGCCTTCTCGTAGGCCTCCGCCTTGATCGCGGCTTCTTTCTGCTTCTCCAGGTTTTCGATCTCCTGTTCCAGTTCCTTGATCTGGGCAGGCTCCACAAAACTGGTCAGGCGCAGCTTGGAGGAAGCCTCATCGATCAAGTCGATCGCCTTATCCGGAAGGAACCGGTCATTAATATACCGGGCGGAAAGCTTCACCGCCGCCTTTAACGCGTCGTCGGTAATCTGAACCCTGTGGTGCTCCTCATACTGTCCCCGCAGGCCCTTTAAAATCTCAAAGGTTTCTTCCTCGGTGGGTTCCTCCACTGTCACTGGCTGGAAACGGCGCTCCAGGGCGGAATCCTTCTCAATGTATTTGCGGTACTCCTCAATGGTGGTGGCGCCGATGAGCTGGATCTCTCCTCTCGCGAGAGACGGCTTTAAGATATTGGAGGCGTCTATGGCGCCTTCCGCTCCTCCCGCGCCGATGATGGTGTGGATCTCGTCAATGAACAGAAGAACCTCCCCATCCTCCATCACCTCTGCCAGGACCCTCTTGATCCTCTCCTCAAATTCTCCCCGGTACTTGGAGCCTGCCACCATTCCGGACAGATCCAGGGTCATGACCCTCTTCTGGGCAATGGTCTCCGGCACATCGCCCGCGGCGATCATCTGTGCCAGGCCTTCCACCACAGCGGTCTTTCCCACCCCTGGCTCTCCTATGAGGCAGGGGTTGTTCTTGGTCCTGCGGCTTAAGATCTGGATAACCCTCTGAATCTCTCTCTCTCTTCCGATCACCGGGTCCAGCTTTCCTTCCCTGGCCAGTGCCGTTAAATCCCGGCTGTAATTATCCAGGGTGGTTGTGGCTGTCCTTCCTCTCACAGGCCTTCCCGCCTGCAGCTCCTCCCGGCCCGCGGAGGCATCCTCCCCCATGGCGGAGAGAAGGTCCACATACATCTTCTGAATGCTGATCCCCATGGTGTTCAGCAGCCGCGAGGCCACACAGTCGTTCTCCCGTATGATGGCGATCAGGAGATGCTCAGTGCCGATAAGAGGTGCCTTGAACCTTACCGCCTCCCTGTAGCTGTTCTCAATTACCCTCCTGGCACTGGGGGTGTAAGTGTTCCTCTCCGCCATGCGGACCGCCTGGCCGGGGGTGATCAGCTGGCTCACCAGCTCCATCACCTTCTCCTCCTTGACCCCGCACTGGTCCAGCACCCGGGCCGCGGCTCCGGTTCCCTCCTTGAGAAGGCCGATGAGCAGATGCTCAGTGCCTACATAGGTGTGGCCCAGGGACTCCGCCGCGTCTATGGCCAGCCCAATGGCTTCCCTGGCCTTTTCTGTGAAACGGTCTATCATAACAGTTCTTCCTCCTCTTTCTCATCTATGGGGCTACAAGTCCGGGAAGCTCGCTCCGAAGGTAAGCCGCCCTGGCCATATCCAGCTCCTCTTTTCCCAAAGGCCTGTCTGACAGCTTCTGGAGATTGGCTGTCTGGATCCCAAGCATCAGCCGGAACACCGGGCAGGGCTCCTCCAGCTTTACAAAGCCGTCACAGACACCGGACATGAGCTGAGATAAAAATGTCATGGCATCCTTCATGGTCAGCCTCCTGGCATATTTCAGAACCCCATAGGATTTGTAGACTTCATCCTCTCTCTCCAGGCGGTGTCTTTTCAGACTCATCTCCCGCACCTGGTTTTCCTGGTCATTAAGCTGGAGAGCCACCTTGTTCACCAGGTCCGTCAGCTCCTTCTCCGTTCTCCCCATGGTCTTCTGGTTGGAGATCTCATAGAGGGCTCCATAGTTCTCCCGCCCCTCTCCGTAAACCCCCCGGATGGACACTCCGAACCTTCCCATGTCATTGAGCATGGCCGGAAACTTCTTTCCCATGGACAGGCTCGGCAGATGCACCATGGCCGTGGCCCTCATCCCGGTACCCATGTTGGTTGGAAAGGAAGTGAGATATCCATATTTTTCATCAAAAGCATAGTCAAACCTGGCATTGACATAATCATCGATCTGATCCGCGGTCTTAAGGGCCTCTGTCAGGCGCAGCCCCGGGGACAGGACCTGGATGCGGATGTGATCCATGCCGTTGAGCACCAGGCTGATGTCCTCCTCCCTGGTAATCAGAAGGGACACGGGAGACTTTTTCTCCAAAATAGAGGAATTCAGAATCCTCCTCTCCTTAAGGGCTCTCCGGTCCAGCTCTGACAGGTCGCTTAAATAAGCGGACTCATAGTCCCGTCCGTCCAAGTCCCCCAGATCCTTTAAGCCCTCGTTGAGCCTGGACAGAAGCTCTCTGCTCTGGTCCTGGGAAAGCCTGGAAGGAAATACATACTCTGACCAGTTCCGGGCAAGGCGCACCTTGCAGCACACGATGTTGCCCGACTCCTGCTCCATCTGTTCAAACCACTTAAGCATCCGCTTTATTCCCCTCCTTCAGCTCTCGTATCTTATCCCTGCACACCGCGGCGGTCTCATACTCTTCCATCCGCAGGGCATCCTTAAGCTTTCGGTCCCACATACGGATCTGGGACTCCAGACTGTCCTCCCGGCTCTCCGGCACTGTCTCCTCCTCTGTCTCAAGCTCCGGCTTTGACCCGTTGTGATAAACAGGGCGCTTCCCCTTATGGCTGTCGCTTCCCTGAAGCTGCCTGATATTGTCCTGGATCAACAGGTCAAACACGCCATAGCAATCCGAGCACCCGAAACAGCTGTTGTTGACAAACTCCTCATAGGTGGTGCCGCAGGTAGGGCAGACGATCTGCTTTAGATGGTCCTTCTTCTGGACAGGCACCTCCCCTCCCAAAAGCCCTGACAGCAGCTGGGCTAATGGAAACTCGCCGTCAAAAATAGCGGAATACTGGCCAAAATCCATCTCCTTGGCACACTGGGCACAGAAATTATGCTCTGTCCTCACCCCGTTGATCACTTCTGTATATTGAATATTCGCCTCGCGGATCTTACACCTCTCACACAACATAACAATCCTCCATCTTTCTCTAAACCGATTCCTCCCAGTTGGCAAACAGCTCGTAAATCTCATCTACAAGCCCGTGGACCTCTTCCCGCTTGACGCCCTTGCAGATCCCCTTCGCCACAGCCACGGCGATCTCCTCCTTCATCTCCTCCATGACCCGCCCCTTATCCACATCGAGAGCGATCACAGCGCCTTTTCTGCGGTCCAGCTTTACAAAACCTTCCTGCTTGAGCACAGAATAGGCTTTATTTACTGTATGCATATTGATACTGATATTATCCGCCAGCTGGCGCACAGACGGCAAAGAATCTCCCTCTCGGATCCTTCCCGTCGCGATCCCGATGATGATCTGGTTTCGAAGCTGGATGTAAAATGCCTCATCGCTGTTAAAATCAATACTAAGAATCATATGCCCACCATCTTTCGTTATAACTGTTATAGCTATATTATAACATTTTTTTCTCCTCGTCAAGAAGGAATGTTTTCCAGACAGACGGAAGGGGCAGCCCCTCAAACTGCCCCTCCTCGGGTTATTCCAGATCGATTATCTCAAAATCATCATCATTTGTCCTGTCAGGCTCATGAGGCGGGGCAGCCATGGGGCCGGGAGCGCCGCCTGGCCTTCCCCCCCCGGTTCCCATAGGGGCATTGACAGGCCGCAGCCTTCTGGTACCCTCCATTCCAGGCTGTCCGCCTGCCTGCGGCCTTCCATTTGGGCCTCCTGGCCGGGAAATTCCCGCCGGGGAACCTGGCTGCCGGGGTCCCGGCACAGGGCCTGTCCCTCTGGTCACGGGCACAGGACCTGTCTGACCGCTTCTCACCGGGGCCGGGGTGCCTGACCGGCCGGCCCGCTCCCTGGCGTTTCCAGTCTGGACTCTGCGGACAAAGGCCAAATCTTCTTCCCTCTCAGCCGCTTCTTCCTCTTCCTCAAGATCTCTTAAATACTGTTCCTCTCTGGTCAGTCTCTGTCCTCTGGGCCTCTCTTCATCCCAGCCGTTATCCTCATCTTCTCTTCTCTCAATGAAATCATCTCTCTGACCTCTCCCTGCCACCAGTACGATGATGACGATCAGAAGAATTACCGCCAGGGCGATAAGGCCCATAATGATCCAGAAACGGATCTCATAGTCGCGAAGCAGGGATTCGTACTCCTCGCTCCCCACACTGCCGGTCTGGCCGTCCGCTCCACCCGAAGGATCCCTGAAATATCTCTGGAGCGTCTTCTCTGTCAGATCATAGCGGTAGAAGCCGGTTTCTCCGTTTTCATTCATCGCGTAAAAGATGCAGTACTCGGCGTCCGCTCCCGGATTGGCCTCATCGTTCCAGATCCAGCCATAGACCGCCTGGCCGTTGATGGTGACCGAACACCTTACAAACCCTTCCGGAATCTCCGGCCCGTCATCTGCTGACAAAACCGTGATATTCCTCTCCGGTGTCCGAAGCTCCACCTGGGATACCACCGGCGCTTCGCCGTCAACCTCCGCCTCGGTCCTGGTGACCACGACGCGGTATGTCCTGGTGGTCTGACCGTCTGCCGCCACCACGGTACAAACGATCTCGTTGTCCCCCATCTGAAGGCCCTCATTGCCGGATACGGACACAGTGGCGGACTCGTCCGCCACCAGGGCGCTGACGGTCACGGTCTCCACATCCTGGCCCACCACCGCGGTGTAGCTGTCTACATCCGGGGAAAATGCCGGGGTCAGGGTGCCTGGTGATATCTGCAGGTCCGACAAAGCCGCGTTATCGGACGCGCCCGCCGCTCCTGACACAGACACCACGGAGTTTCCCTGCTGCTCCACGGTCACTAACTGGCCGTCCCCGTTGTAAACCTCCTGGGTGCTTACGGATATGGATGTGTTTCCTGCCTTCAGGGCCTTGAATTTCAGGGAAAATGACAGTTCCGTAGAATTGGCGGCCTCTGCCGTCCCCACCACCCGGAGGGAGCCCGCGTCTCCGCTGGCTCCGGTTCCCTCCAAAAACTGCAGGGCCTGGGGGTCGTAAGTAAGCATAACATTGGAACTGTTGATGGTCTCATTTCCTGTGGCAGTGATCTTCATGCTGACCGTCACCTCGCCTCCCGCCTCCGCCGATGGATCAGAAAAGGCGATCCTGGCGGCAAAAGCCTGAGAACATATGGCCAAAGTCATAACAAAGGCCCCGATTACTCCCTTTAGAATGGTTTTTAATCTGTTCATTACTATCTCCTGTTTCTCTAATTATAGCTCTATCTACTGGACAATGGTCACATTGCTGCCTCCCGGTCCCGTATGCCCGCCTTCCTGTCCGGCACCGCTCTGGCCGGGGCCGTCGGTTATGATCTCAATGGACCCTCCCGCCGAAGTTTCCGCGGGACTCTGGGTCACTCCCGGGCCTGTCTGGCCGGGACCTGATGGAGCCGCGCCCGGCTGAACGGTTGAACCGGAACCCTGGCGGGCCACATGGATCACATATGGGCAGCTGGCACCGTTAGGAGCTTTCACTTCTATAACAATGTCCTGGCTGTCCCCCTCAAGCCGGATATTTCCGATTCCGGTGATCACCGCTCCGGAGTCCAGAGCCGCGGCACGGACATTGATCACTGTCACAGACGGATCTACCACCAGATTGTAAACCGTGATCTCCCTGTTAAATGTAGGTGTCAGGGTATAACCGTCCACGCTGAGAGAGGAAAGCTTGTTGTTGGGGCTTCCATCCTGATTCGGCAGCTCGCAGGGGCTTTCCGGCATATTTTTAAATACCGGGATCTTAAATTCCAGGGCCAGCTGTTTTAGCTGGCTGCTGTAGGCCTCCTCCAGCTTGGCCCCCTCTGAGGCAGCTGCCTGGACGTTGGTCATATACTGGTGCTTGTAAAGATTCTCTCCCTGAACATTGAATTTTTTCAGGTAAAACGTATCTTGCCCCGCATTTACATAATTAGTCCCATAATATACGGCTCCTCCCAGAATGGCCTTATCCACGCTGTTCCAAGGGCGCTCATAGCTTCCCTGCTGGGAAGCATACCACAGCCCCCGCTCAATAGCCTCCATGGAACCTGACTTATAAGCCTCAATATTAAAGAAATTATAGTATCCTTCATACCCCGCCACGGTTCCCGATACACCTCTGCTCCCCTGACTTCCCTGTTCCTGGAGGATCATGGCTGTCAGAACATAGGGGTTCACTCCTGACTGGGCAGCCGCGTTCATGATGATCTCCGCGTAGGAGGCAATGGGGGCTGAGTAGGTATCCCCTGAGGCAGGCGCGGACTCGCCTGGACCAGCAGGCACCCCGGGACCTATGGCTGTCCCTACCCGGTAGGTCCGGTTTCTGCTGACCGACGCCCCGGGTGCCTGAAGGCTCACATCCGAATTGCCGCCTCCGCTGGGAGCTTCCCCGTAAGCTCCCTCTCCCGAGCCTGTCCCAGGTCCCGCGCCTGCCTGTACATTATTTCCGTCTCCGGTTGTACCGGAAGAACCCGCCTGGGACTCCTGGGCCTGGCCCCCGCCGCCTGGGCTGACGCCGGGCTGCACCGTCACATCGTTATTTCCCGAGCCGCCTGCCTGGCCGGGTCCGCCATTTCCGGAACCGCTTCCCGAAGAACCGCCGGTCGAACCGGAATTTCCCTCCTGTGCCGCTCCAGGCCCCACCGCTCCCGGCCCTGTGGTTCCCGGGGCAGCGGCGGTTGTTTCCGCGGTCTGGGTTCCTCCGGGATTCTCCTCCGGGGAACCTGCCCCTGTGCCGGAAGAGGGCTGGCTCTTGCTCACATCCACGGTGTCGTTAAGAAAGGTTCCCTGAACCATATTCTTTATGCCGTCAATGGTGTGGATGCTGCTGTTATAATTGTGTCTCAGAAACTGAAACACATATTTTTCATTGAGAAAATTTCTGGGATCCATGTAGTAGCTGATGACGGTTCTGGAGGCCGCCACCCAGGAACCGCTGTCAAAAGAGGGCCATGTGCCGGTCTCCCAGTTGTAAGCCCCACTCTCCGTGGACTTCCAGGAGGAAGGGCTGCTGCCGGGCACCAGATTCCTTCCCACCACGCTCTCGTTGTCGATCACATCATTCCAGTCTAAATTCGTGTACTGCACGGTAAACACCCAGTTTGGATACTCCGCGTGGATCTGCCGCAGCCCCGGCTTATAGCTTTCGGGAAAACCCTGATTGGTCATGTACCTCTCAAAATCCGCGTCAGACTCATAGGCTGTGGGAAATTTAATATAATCAGACCGGACATACCCGCTGACCTGAGCCCCGTTTTTAGTAAAATAGATCTGATACCACACATTCCCTTCACTGTCCCGGGTCTCCCCCGCCACGCTGACCGCCGCGCCGTAGGTCAATTTCCCTACAATGGAACTGGCGGTTCCGGGCCCGCCGCGCACATTAAGGCTGGTGGCGCTGACCGTGGCCGCTGTGTCGGCCATACTGACCACAGGGGATCTTCCCAGATAACTTCCGGCGTAATTTATCGTCATAAACAGGGCCACGGCGACCGCCAGACCCTGCCTGAACCTTATTTTCTTCATTTGCTCCTCACTTGTCTGTTTCCTTTTGCGTTCCAATGGTATCATTCATTGCCATTATAAGGATATTGCAGGTCATATGTCAACTAAATCACAAAAACTTCAAACATTTTTAATCAAAAGGATAAAAAACAGCAATAAATGGAGAGCATTTTGGGCCTCCATCTACTGCTGTCTGTATCCCCGGCACACAAACACGCCGGCCATCTTGGTGATTGTTAACCCTCCCTTTTCCCGGATCTTTTTTCGCAGAAACCGTTTAAACTCCAGCTGCCTCTGACTTAAGATCTCGCTCTGGTTCCCATGGCAGGACAGGATATAGTCCAGAAGCGGCTCTGCCTCATCCACCACCAGCTGATCGTCATATATGACTTTCTCCACCTTCTCAAAAACCTCCTCAAGGACCGCCTGGCCGTTTTCCAGGCCGAACAGCTCATATAAGGCCACTTGGGACAAGGTGATCCTGGGGTCAAACTCCTGAACCAGAAGGGTGATCTCCTTCATGTGTTCTTTTCCATAGGTACTGCAGTAAAAGATCCCCCCTGGCCTCAATACCCTCCGAATCTCCCTCAGGGCTTTGACAAGGTTCTTCACATAAAACAGCACATGGTTCGCGATGACCCCGTCAAAGCTGTCTGGGTCATAGGAAAGCTTCTGACAGTCCTCGGTCTCAAAAATCAGGCAGTCCCGGCCGCTTTTTTTAAGAAGCTCCGCCGCGTCATCTACCATGCCGGAAGACGCGTCGGTCACATGGATCTTTCTGGTCCTTAAAACCTCTGGAGAAAAATGCTGCCACAGCTGTCCATTGCCGCATCCCACCTCCAGAACCCTCTCCATGCTTTCCAAAGGGATCATGGACGCGATCCACCCAAACCACGGGACTGGATTGCGGGAAAATCTCCGGTGGAGCTCAATGCGGGCATTAATATTCACCGCTGTCTTGTACTGGTCCACAACAGCCCGCTCCATGTTGGTGATGTGAATCAGATTCAGGATACTGTTCCAGTCCATGACCCCTGACTCCTCCACCATGCGGGAAGTGTCCTCCAGGGTCTGCTCCATCATCTCCAGATGACGGATCCTCTTGCGTATCAGCTCCTTCTGAAGCTTTAAGGAGTTGGCCATGTCCTCCTGGTCGTCATTGATGGTCAGGGCCATGATCTCCTCCAGGGAAAAACCAAGATATTTCAGAGACAAGATCTTCTGCAGGCGGCCGAAATCCTCATCCGTGTAAAGGCGGTACCCTGAGTCGCTGACTTTGCTGGGCTTTAAGATGCCCTGCTTGTCGTAAAACCGGATGGTCCGGATGGTCACATTGGCTTTCCTGGCAAATTGTCCTGATGTGTAGTACCCCTTATTCACCCCAATCCTCCTCCATGAGCCGCAGCCCCGCTGTGCTGGTAACAGGGAGGGAGAAGATGATGGATTTCGCCTTGGTCTCCATCCCCGCTTCCCTCATAACCGCTTTCATGATGTCCGCCCTCTGGCTGGTCCTGGTTACAATAAAAATGATCTCCTTCTCAGAGGCCAGGGATACGCCGAAGAAGGTCTCCGCCCTCTCCATCCCGGTCCCCCTGGCGTGGATCACAGTGCCGCCGCCGGCTCCCGCGCTCTTGGCCGCTTCCATGATCAGGTTGCTGTATCCCTGGTTGGCAATGACCACCAGAAGTTCATGGGTTGTATCCTTCAATGTGTTCTCCTCCTCTCCCTTCACAAAGTCCTGGCTCTCTGTGAGAAACTTAAGCTCCCTTTTCCCGCCTATGGCGGACAGCGGCATAATAAACGCGATCCCTGTCCCCGGAACATCAACGCGAAAACGGTTTTGAAGCCCGGTTTTCAGCACCCGCCAGGTATCCCTTGTCACCATACCCAGAATCACCGCCTTCTCCGCTGATTCCAGCCCGAAATAATCCATGACCTCGCTGGCCGCTGTCCCCTTCCCAGGGTGATCAGATTCACGTTTACTCACTGTTCTGATTCCTCCTTAGCTGAGCTCTGCCAAAATGGGGGCCCGGGCCAGATTGCCCCCCACAGCCTGGCAGGCTCCCATGGCAAAAGGAAGGAGGAACGCTGCCGTCATGGGCCCTGACGCCACGCCGCCGGAGTCAAAGGCAATGGCGGTAAAGATCCTGGGCGCCACAAAGGTCAAAGCCAGGGCCAGGCCGTACCCCGGGATCACATACCACAGGATGAATCCCAGAACCACCATCAGCCACAGCTTCCTGCTTCTGGTCATGCCGCTGCCCACCCGCTCCCTCATAGGCGTCATGGACAGCCCCGCTCCCAGGGTAAAGAACATCATTCCTATGACCAGCAAAAAGCCACCCACCAAAAATTCCATGAGGATGCCAGGGGACACGGGAGCCGCGCTGAAGCACAGCGCCAGCACGATCCCCACCACCGGCAGCACTGCCTTAAAGGCTTCCTCCAGCTTTTCCTGAAGCTTTGTTTTATATAGTCTCACAAACATCTCCTTCTTGCCAGCCACAATACAGGTTAATATTTCAATTATACACGATCAGGCTCTGTTTCCCAAGGAAAACTTTGTTAAGATTATGTTGGGAACGCCTGGTGATATATACTCTAAGCGACTTGTTAATTCACTGATTTTTTGGTGATCGGCGAGGACGCCTTTTGTACTGTGGTAAGTGTCGCACCCCCAAGCAATTCCGCATGGAGTCCCCGCCGTTGGAGGGCCGCTTGCTCCCCCCTGCCGCTGTGAGCAGGAACGCCTTGGCCGGGAGGCGGCGGATCGTCACAGAGGCTGCTGGTTTATGGTTAGCGGCGGGGGCATAGGACACAAATATAATATTTTACATCCCTGTGGAATTCATGATATAATTTCCCCATAACGCTTTTCCACATCTTTTTTACCCTTAAGGAGAACACACCCATGACCCAGGCTTCATCTATAAATCTCAAGGAGATCGTCACCGGACAGTATGTGGACCTGCCCCGGATGTTAGATGCCAGAGAGAGGCGGCAGCATACCCAGCGGCAGCTCATCCGCGCCTTTGGCTGCCCGGTGATCTCATTTACCTTAAACATCGTCGGGCCTGTGAAGGTTTTTCCCCTGGCTGTCCGCGCCTTCGAAGAAGGCTTAAGGCTGATCCACACCCAGTGCTCCGCCTGGCGTCTTCCCATAAAAAAGGAGACCAGGATCCAGGACATCACAGGCTACGAGGCGTTTTTGTCCGTGGATTCTGACCCAAAGCTGATCAAGGAGATCCTGTGCCGCTTAGAAGAGCGGACCATCCTTGGACGGCTTTTTGACCTGGATGTGATCCGGACGGACGGGGCAAAGGTCTCCCGCCGGGAATTGTCCATGGCTCCCCGCAAATGCCTGCTCTGTGACCAGGAGGCCTTTGTGTGCGGCCGTTCCAGGACCCACCCGGTGGACCGGCTTCTGGAACGGGAATGCCAGATCATGGAGGAATACTTTAACCTTCAGTACGCCCGGCACATCTCCTCCCTCTCCATGGCAGCCCTGCTCTATGAGGTGGCGGCCACACCCAAACCGGGGCTGGTGGACCGGGACAATCAGGGCGCTCACAGGGATATGGACTTCTATACCTTCCAGTCCAGCGCTGTGTCCTTAAACCAGTTTTTCGAGGAATTCACCCTTCTGGGGATCCAAAACCGCTTCCGCCCCCCGGAGCAGGTATTGGCCCTGATCCGGCCAGTGGGCATTCAGGCAGAGGAGGTGATGATGGCCGCCACAGGAGGAGTCAACACCCACAAGGGCATGATTTTCTCTCTGGGAATCTTCTGCTGTGTCCTGGGATATCTGAAAGGCAACCAGATTCCATTTTCCCAGGAAGCCTTTACTGAGACCTGCCGCAAGATGACCTGCCGCGTTTTGGAGGATTTTGAGGGAATCACCCCGGACAACGCCAAAACCCCGGGGGAACGTCTCTACGCCCTCCACGGCATCACCGGAATCCGGGGCGAGGCTTCCAAAGGATATCCCACGGTCTTTCAAGTGGCTCTTCCCGCCTTCCGCGGATATAAAAGCCAGGGCCTTTCCCCCAATGACGCCGGAATCCTGACCCTGCTCCACATCATCGCGGGCTTTGAGGACACCAACATCATCGCCCGCTCCGACTATGAGACCATGACCCAGATCCGCTGTCAGATCCAGGAGCTTTTGGACTCTGGCCTGGAACACCGGGATTATATATCCATTATCCGGAAACTGGACCAGGAGTTTATCCAAAAAAATATCAGTCCCGGAGGGAGCGCTGATATTCTGGCCCTGACTTATTTCATGGATTCCCTTTTCATGAGCCATATGCCGGAAGCCTTGGAACAGCAGCCCTGTTCATCAACTTTTTCGATTAATTGAATTGATATTATCAATTTTACAAATACTTCCCTGTAGTATATAGTAGATAGTATTATAAATGCCCCTTTTCATCCATGGGGTATCGCGAAACCGTTATATACGAAAGGAACTGATCATGAAGACAGAAAAGACAAGCAAGCCTGGACACCAGGCCGAAAACAGAGGCTCCAGACAAGGCCACGCCAACGGAGGCTTTCAGAATTCTCTTGGGTTTGTCCTGGCCTGTGTAGGCTCGGCCGTGGGCATGGGAAATATCTGGCTGTTCCCTTACCGGCTGGGACAGTACGGCGGGGCGGCGTTTCTGATCCCCTACTTTATTTTTATCGCCCTCTTCGGGCTGGTAGGACTTTCAGCGGAATTCGCCATCGGACGGCGCTCTGGAACCGGAACTTTAGGGTCCTACGAATACTGCTGGAACGCGAAAAACCTTGGAAAGCTAGGCTACCTTCTGGGCTGGATACCCCTTATGGGTTCTCTGGGAATCGCCATCGGCTACTCCGTGATCCTTGGCTGGGTGCTGCGGACTCTGGGGGCCGGACTGACCGGAACCCTGTTTACGGTGGATTCAGGGGCATTTTTCGGGGAAATGTCTTCAGCCTTCGGCAACATCCCATGCCATCTGGCTGTGGTGGTCACGGCCTGCGTCCTGCTGATCGCCGGAGCCACCAAGGGGATCGAAAAGGTCAATAAAGTGCTGATGCCTGCCTTTTTCGGTCTCTTTATGATCCTGGCAGTGAGGGTGTTCTTTCTGGAAGGCTCGGCGGATGGATACCGCTTCCTCTTCATCCCCAAATGGGAATACCTTCTCAAGGCGGACACCTGGGTCATGGCCATGGGGCAGGCATTTTTTTCCCTGTCCATTACAGGCTCGGGCATGATCGTCTACGGCTCCTACTTGGGAAAAGACGAAGATATCCCAAAGGCTTCCATAAATACCGCGATATTTGACACCTTAGCCGCCATGTTGGCCGCCCTTGCCATCATGCCCGCGGTGTTCGCCTTCGGCATAGAGCCTGCCAGCGGACCGCCGCTGATGTTCATCACCCTGCCACAAGTATTTGCCCAGATGCCCCTTGGCAATGTGTTCGCTGTGTTTTTCTTCATCTCCGTGGCATTTGCCGGGATCACCAGCCTGATCAACATGTTCGAGGCTGTATGCGAGTCCTGGCAGACCCGCTTCGGCATGTCCCACTCCCTCATGGCTGCCCTGTGCGGAATTGCCGCTTTCGCGGTGGGAGTGTTTATTGAGGACGGAGACAAGGTGGGATCCTGGATGGATTTTATCACTATCCTGGTGGTTCCCTTCGGCGCTCTTTTGGGAGCGTTTTCCATCTACTATATCCTGGGCTGGAACGAGATCAGCAGGGAACTGTCCCTGGGACGAAAAAAGCCTCTGGGTTCATGGTTTGGCTGTATTGGAAAATACCTCTATGTTCCCCTGGCTGTGTTCGTGTTCATCCTGGGCATCATCTACGGGGGGATCGGCTGATCCCTCTGTGTTGCCGCAGTGCTTGTCCGACAGATACTCCATAACCGCCTGCATCTGAGGCGATACCCATTTGTCATGCCGGTATAAAAGCTGCTTCCAGATGTCAATCTCAAACCCTTCTATGGAAATAAGGCGGATCCGCCCTGCCTCCGCGGCCTCCCTGGTCACATAGTCCGGCAGAAAGGAGATCCCCATGCCCTGTTCCACCAGACGGCAGATCAGATCCGCGTTGCCGTTCTCCAGGACCGGCTGGATCTCCATGGACAATTCCGCCAGCTTCTCATCCATAAGCCGCCGGTAGCTCATTCCCCTCTCAGTCAGGAAAAAGGGATGCCTGACGAGATTTTTCAGGGAAATGCCGCCAGCGGCTTCTAAATTGTAATCCGTTCCCGCCACAAAGTGAGCCGAAACCTTCTCCTCACTGGCTATGCGGTAGGTTCGGTTGTAGATATGGTTGTCCAGCGTGTAAACCATGTCCACCTCATTCTGATTTAGAAGGCGGAACATCTCCTCCGTGCTGGCGGAGATGATCTTTAAGGTGACTTCCGGAAACCGACTTCGGAATGCCTGGAAATCATCCTTTAACAGCCATCCGCACAGCGAATCCGCCATAGCCATTCGCACATGGCCGCTGACCGCCTGCTCTCTGTTCAGCTGCCTCTCCAGTTCCTGGGTCAGCCTCCGGATCTTGTGGGCATACTCCAGCACCTCCCGGCCTTTCCCGGTCAGGGACACCGTGTGGTTGATCCTCTCAAAAAGCTGTATCCCCAGGCTCTTTTCCAGCTGCTGTATCTGAAAAGACACTGTGGACTGAGAGTAGCCGGACTTCTGTGCTGCCCTGGTAAAGCTGGAAAGCTCCGCCACCTGTATGAAGGTTTCAAGATTCTTGAGATCCATGGGATGCTCCTTTTTCAAACAAAAATCCTCAGACATTTACCCCAGACATTTGGACTCAATATCTGACTTCAGATGTGTCAGCCTCTCAATCTTTTTCTCAAGAACCATTTCCCCGCACGAAAAACCAGCGTCGGAAACTCCCTCCTTCACAGCCTTCTCCGCCTCCCTTATCTCCTGGTCAAGAATATCTCTCATATGGACAAAGAACTGATCCGGAAGCTTCTCCCCTGCCAGCATGCTTGGGTTGATGGATTTACACACAGGTTCCTGGAATATATCCGCCATGGCAGCCGCCAGCTCCATGCTGTCCCACGGATCCTTCTTTCTGACAAACGCGGTCACCCAGTCTTCCCCGACATCGCTGCTGTTGACAGAAAGCATATTCTCCTGGATCATGTCCTCTATGGTAAATGGGGAATCATTGTCAAAGTCGTCTGAATCCGGAGACTCCACAACCTGAAACCGCATCCTGCATACCTTGTCTAAAATATCCGCCGCTGCCTTATATTCATTCAGGAGCAGCAGGTCATGACAGCCTCGGAAAACCTTGTCCAGAAAATCCATGGCCCCACAGGGATCATTGTGCCATGACAGCCAGTCATCCATAAACCTGCCGTCATCGTCAAATTCATAATAGTGAGCCTCATACTCCACATAGATCTCACCTTTCTCCACTTTCTCAAGGAATGCCTGGATCTCGCTGTCATCGGGCATGTATGTAATTTTCTTCTGTCCGGAAAGAGCCAAAAGAAACCCCTGGCGTTCACTCTCGTCTAATAATTTTGCCTGGGCCAGGATCCACCTGTCCTTGTCCGCCTCAGACATCTTCCTCAGCTGTTCTTCAACCTGTTCTATAAACATCCGCATCTTCCTTTCAAAACAAGTTCCTGACTTTTCAGTCTCATTTTACCATGGCAGTTATGGACTGGCAAGCGGTAAATCATCACGTCTTTCCATAAGGTACAAAATCCTCCGCGACCATTAGCGGACATTCTTTTTCAAAAGTTTCCGGATCATCATACACATTTTCGCTCGTGCTGAATCTCTTTTCTGCCAATCTATGGTTCGATTATCGCGGAGGGCTTCCGCCAGTTCCTTTGTAATAGCAATTAGTTCTTCATTTTCATAGAAATCCTTAATGGCCTGAGACTTCGTCAACGGGTCATAGAATGCCAGTTCATCTGCTGTCAGTCCCAACTTTTCGCCTTCTTTCCGGGCAGCCTGAATCTGCTTCGCAAGGTTAAGCAATTCTTCGATAACTTGTTCATTCTAAACAGGGCTTCAACATTCTCCGCGTCACCTTGCTTAACAGGCTCCGTATCAATTCCGCCATATCTGAATAATAGCCCCTCTGGTGCGCTTTGTCCAGTGGCACATCATACTCATCGATCAGAACGATCACTTTCTGTCCAAAATGCCTGTAAAGCAGCCTGGTCAGCGATTCCGGTCCCCATCTCTTTTCCCGCTTATTCTAAACATTCCTGGCCGCCCTTTTCAAGAGACACACCACCTCTGTATTTTCTGTGTGGGGAAACATATCAAAGGGCCATGCCTCCGCTGCCTTATACCCTTTTTTCGAAAAGAATCCCAGATCCCTGGCCATGGTCTCTGGGTTGCAAGACACATACACCACCCGTTTCGGCCTGAGAACCTTCACTGCCTCCACAAATTCTTCCGTGCTCCCAGCCCTGGGAGGATCCATAAACACCACATCCGCCCCCTCCCCGTTCCGGGCCATCCTGGTCATGAAGCGGCTCGCGTCATTATGGTAAAACTGGATATTGTCAATATGGTTTCTTCTGGCGTTTCCCACCCCATCCCGGACCGCGTCCTGGTTCAGCTCCACCCCGATGACCTTCCCCGCCTTTTCCGCGGCGATGATCCCTATGGTTCCGATGCCGCAGTAGGCGTCGATCACCGTCTCCCTGCCGGTCAGTCCCGCCAGTTCCATGGCCTTGGTGTAGAGTTTCTCTGTCTGCACAGGGTTCACCTGGTAAAACGACCGGCTGGAAACCCGGAAAACCCGGCCGCACAGTTCATCCTCAATATATCCCTTCCCGTACAGCACATTTTCCCGATCCCCCAGCACCATGCTGGTCTGCCTGTCATTAAGGTTCTGGATAATGGTAGTGATCTCCGGGTGTTTCTCCCTAAGCGCCTTGACAAAATGATTCTTAGAAGGAAATACAGGGGAGGTTGTCACCAGAACCACCATGATCTGTCCTGTGGCAAATCCTCTCTTTACCAGCACATGCCGCAGAAATCCATATCCCGTGTCCTCGTCGTAGGTCTTGATCTTAAAGGATTTAAGCAGCCCACGGATAGTCCCTATGATCTCGTCCGCCTTTTTGTCCTCCAGCATACACTGTTCCACAGCCACAAGCTGGTGACTCCCTTCCTTATAAATGCCGGAGATCACCTTCCCTTTCTGGTATCCAAAGGCACCGTGAACCTTGTTGCGGTAATGGAAAGGCTCTTCCATCCCTTGAATAGGATAGACCTTACAGAATCCCTTCAGCAGTTCTTCCACCTGCCTCTGTTTCTTTTGGAGCTGACGCTCATAGGGGATATCCAGGAGCTGGCAGCCACCGCACCTTTTGGAAACAGGGCACAGGCTCTTTTGGACCTCCGGCCTTTCTGGCTCTGGTGCCTGGCCCCTTTTTTCCTCTCCGCTCTTCTTTCTCACTCCAGGGTTCTGCTTTTTTCTGGCATCCTCCGCCTGCCATCCTCTGTTTTTTGTAAGTCTCTTTTTATCATTTCCCTTCTCTGTTTTTTGCCTGTCTTTATTTCCGTTTCTTTTTCCTGCTGATTCCATTTTCCTGTATCTCCTTTCCACCGCGAACCCTCACTGCCTTGGATCTCCGCGCGTTCGGCGGTGGCACCGTTCTCCACGCCCGCCTTTCGCAAAATAGCATTCTCTACGCTGTTTCCCACAAAAGGGTTGTCCGCAGATCTTCGATCCGTTCATCTCTGTCCATTTACGCTTCGCCTCTTCGCCAAGTTTTAATATCTCTTATCAGGCTCTTGAAATTCTTTATTCTTTTTGGAACTCATCCTGAATTCCCACTCAAATCTTTGATGTTTCCCATCTACAAACCAGCTTACAATAATCTTTAGAGTGTTAGCGCTCTCAGTGCCATAGGCTAAACTTAATAATATTGACACGCAAACAGTATCTCACAGGTGCCCTACGGTCCAGTATTTCTACATTAATCAGTTGCTTTTTCAGCTTGTTCCACTATAATACTTATAGATTAATCCATCAAGGAGGAACCCCTATGGACAATATTTCCGTCACCACAGACCATCTTTTTTCCGGCCGCCCCCAGGATACCCGGGGACGGCTTCCAAAAGAGCTGCGGACCTATGATCTTCTGGATCAGCTTTGTATCCCTTATGAGCGCCTGGACCACAGCGCCGCCTTCACCATAGAAGACTGTCATGGCGCGGACAGGCTGCTGGGCATTGATATCTGCAAAAATCTTTTCCTCCGCAATGCCCAGAAGACCAGCTTCTACCTGCTCATGATGCCCGGGGACAAGAAATTCCGGACAGCTCTTCTGTCCAGGCAGATCGGCAGCGCCCGCCTGTCCTTTGGAGAGCCCCAATATATGGAAGAATTTCTGGATATTACCCCGGGCTCTCTCAGCGTCCTGGGACTGATGAATGACACCCAGGGGCGGGTAAGGCTCCTCATAGACGAGGATGTCATAAAGGGCCGGGAATTCATCGGCTGCCACCCCTGTGTCAACACATCAAGCCTAAAGATTCAAACCAGGGACATCCTGGAAAAATTTCTTCCCCATGTGGAGCATCCCTATACACTGGTCCGCCTGTAGCCAGAACCTGAGCTTTTTTCCGCCAAAACAGCCCTCCAATAGAGTAGGGGAGGCACTTCCCCTACTCGCCGTGCCGGGGCGGGGCCGCTTTAGCGGCCATACTCCTCTCCGCCCCGTGTATACAAGCAAAATCCGGATGTTATTGAAACATCCGGATCATGTCACCACCTTCCATTCTTTTGGCCTTACACGTCCCTTGTGGCCTTTTTCAGCCACTGACGCTCTTCCTGATCAAGATAGGGAGAGATCTTCTCGTAAACCTGCCTGTGATACTCATTGAGATATTGGATATCTCTCTTCTCCATAAGGCTTAAATCCAGGGCATCCAGATCAATAGGCACAAATGTCAGGAACTCAAATTCCATAAACTGGCCATAGCTGTTCTTCTCCGCTTTCCGGCACAGGATCAGGTTCTCTGTCCGGATTCCATGGCTGCCCTCAATGTAAAGACCTGGCTCATCAGAGCAGATCATCCCCTCCTCCAAAACCGCGCTGTCCATGCGTTCCGGCACGGTCTTATAGCGGATACCGTTTGGCCGCTCGTGGACATTCAAAAGATACCCTACCCCATGGCCTGTGCCGTGGTCGTAGTTTAATCCCCTGTCCCAAAGGGGCTGCCTTGCTATATAGTCCAGAGACATCCCCCTGCAGCCATAGAGGAATTTGGCATGTCCCAGCCTGAGCATGCTCATGGCGATCAGGGTAAAATGCTCCCTCTCCTCCTGGGTAATGGGTCCCAATGCCACTGTTCTGGTGATGTCTGTGGTGCCCTCATAATACTGGCCGCCGGAATCAACCAGGTAGAGACCCTTTGGCTCCAGGGTCTTGTCACTCTCAGGTGTCGCGCTGTAGTGGCACATGGCCCCGTTTTCTCCATAGGCGGAGATGGTGTCAAAGCTTGGGCCTAAGTATCCTTCCTGCTGCCTCCTCAGCTCCTCCAGATAATCGGAAACACGGATCTCCGTCATGGGCACGGAGCCGATATTTTTTTTAAGCCAGCAGATAAATTTTGTAATCGCCACTCCATCCTTGATGTGGGCCTGGCGCTCATTTTCGATCTCCACAGGATTCTTTACCGCCTTTGCCCCAGCAGTGGGATTCATCCTGTCAATGACCTTGTTGGAGGAGTCCAGGTTGTTTCTGACAGCGAAATTGATTCTGGAGCTTTCCAGAAGCACCTTCTCTCCCTTAAACAACTTGACATACTGGTAAATATCATTGTAGGGCCTTATGGTGACTCCCAGGTCTTCCAGGTAACCTGTAACCTCTTTATTTAGGGTTTTTTCATTGATAAACAGGTTACACTGATCCTCCGTGACCACAATATAGGACAGAACCACTGGGTTGCAGGGCACGTCATTGCCCCGGATATTCAATAGCCACACAATATCGTCCAATGTGGTCAGGATATGAACCGTGGCATGGGCTTCTTTCATGGCTTTTCTCAGATCCGCCAGCTTTTCCCCCGCCGCCTTTCCCGCATAGCGCTCCTCAAGGATCCACACCGGCTCAGCCGGAAGATCAGGCCTGTCTTTCCAGATCTGCCCGACCAGATCCTCTTCATAAGAAAAGGTTACATGTTTATCCTCCAGGATCTCCTTAAGCTTCTCCCCTGTCTGGCTGTTGACCACCCGCCCGTCAAAGCCCAGGGTGCCGCCTTCCGGAATCATCTGTTCAAGATATTCCTCTATGGTGGGGACTCCCTCCTGGTCCATACGGCGCAGGGTAAATCCGCTTCCCTCAAGCTGCTTTGCCGCCTGGACAAAATACCGTCCATCGGTCCACAGCCCCGCCTCATGGGCTGTCACCACAGCGGTTCCCGCTGACCCTGTAAAACCTGTCATAAATTTACGGCATTTAAAATGCTCTCCCACGTATTCGGACTCATGAAAATCCGATGTGGGAATCAGATACGCATCCATGCGGCGTTCTGCCATGAGGCGGCGCAGTTGTGTCAGCCTCTCATTCATAAATATTGATCTCCTTTTTATTATTCCCTGGTTTTCCCTCAGATCTGTTTCATCGCGTCCTCTATGGCCATCCCGATTCCCTCGCTGTAAGTAGGATGGGCTCTCATGGCCATCTGAAGCTGTCCCGCTGTCAGCCCCGCCGCGATGGCTGTGGCCATCTCGCTGATCATATCCGTGGCTCTGGGGCAGACGATCTGGGCACCCACCAGATTCTTGGAATAGGCGTCAAACACCAGACGGACAAATCCCCCTCGCTCCCGGGAGATAATGGACTTGCCGTTGCCCTTCATGGAATATTTCCCACATATGACCCTCATGCCGGTGGCCTTGGCCGCCTCTTCTGTAAGCCCCACAGTGGCGATCTCCGGATCCGTGTAGATGCAGCTCGGCACCACGGGAAGCCGGGCATACATGCCGTTGGGCACCACGGACAGGCGGATGCTGTGAGGAATCCCCGCGATCTTTTCCACCACATAGGTTCCCTGGGCAGCCGCCACATGGGCCAGCTGAATATCCGCCGTCACATCGCCGATGGCGTAGACCCCGGACTCGCTGGTCATAAACTCCACATCCGTGACCAGACGGCCATTTTTCATCTCAAACTGTGTATCCTCCCCAAAAAGCCCTTCCACATAAGGGGAACGTCCCGCCGCTATGAGAACCTGTCCCGAACTCAGCAGGTGTTCTTTTCCAGCCTGAACAAAACGGCACGCCAGCCCTTTCCCCTCTTCCTTTATGATCTCCTTCAGGTCCGCGTCGCGATATACCTGGATTCCGCTGGCTGTCAGCTCCTCCTCCAGGGCCTGGGACACCTCCCGGTCTATGGGGCCTAAAAGCTGGCTGCCCTGCTCAATGATAACAACCTTTGAACACAGGGAGCTGAAAATCGTGGCGATCTCCACACCAATAACCCCGCCGCCCACAATGGTGATCTGATCAAAATTCCAAGCATCCGCTCCCAAGATCCTGTCGCTGTTCCACACTCCCGCCTGGTGGATACCCGGAATATCCGGCATCCTGGGCACAGCGCCTGTGGCGATGATGATATTCTTTGCCGAATAGTACTCTTTGCCGCTTTCGCCGTGGACCTCCACATTGTGGTTTCTCCGGATCACAGCCTTGCCATGGATCAAATCAATGCCCAGCTTCTCAAATTGATCCTCCACATTGCCCCGGTAAGAGCGGACCGCCTTTTTCTTGTACTCCTGCATCTTTCCGAAATCAAAGGACATCTCCTCCACACTGACCCCAAACTGGTCGCACCGCTGCATCATGGAAAACAGGCTGGAGGCGTGAAGCAGGGCCTTGGTGGGGATACACCCCCGGTTGAGGCAGGTGCCGCCTACCTTGTCCTTCTCGATCACAGCTGTCTTAAGCCCCAGCCCCGCCGCCTTTATGGCTGCCGTGTAACCTCCCGGTCCCGCTCCGATCACCAACAGATCATATGTAATTGCCATCTTTCCTTCCCCCTTGTGGTTTTTTATTTTATATCAGTCCAAAATGGACGCACGCTTTATAGATCCCGTCATGGCTGATATCCGCTGTGACATAGTCCGCCGCCTCCTTGAGCCTGGGGTCCCCATTCCCCATGGCGATGCCGGTTCCCACTGCCTTTATGATCTCGTAATCATTCATGCTGTCGCCAAAAGCGTAGGCTTCCTCCATAGAAGTGCCGAAATATTTACACAACAGCTCCAGCCCATTTGCCTTGGAATTCCTGGCCTCAATGATGTCCGCCCCCTGCTTTCCCGCGAACAGAGGCAGCCTCAGCTCCGGAAACGCCGCCCCTATCAGCGCCGCCCCCTCCGGAGGGCCGATATAACACATGGACGGCACCTTCATCTCCATCAGCGTCCACGGATCCCGGTACTGCCTGCCGCAGTCTCCCCACCGCTCCAGGTCATTCTTAGTCACACATTCCGGGTGGGTGTAAAAATCGTCATTGCCTATGGTCACTCCCACCGCCAGCTCATGGTCCGCGGCAAATTCCAGCAGACGGCGCTTTAGCTCCCCGGACATATGGCTTTCGTGGATCACCTGGTCTTTCACCGTCACCTTGGCCCCATTGGTGTGGACGATAGCATCGGCTTTCACCAGATCCCTCAGCCTGACGCTGAAATGGCTGTCCATATCCCTTCCCGTGGCCAGGACGATGACATGGTTCTCCCGCAGCCTTCTGATGGCCTCCATGGCGCTGTCCGGAATCTCATTGGTGCTGTGGTCCAGCAGCGTCATATCCATATCAAAGCTCACTATAGGCTTCATCTTTCGCCGTTCCTTTCCCTGATTTTACCCTTCTTTTAATAATCATAGCGTAAATTTAAAATTTTTTCAAGAAAATGCTTTTCAAATCCGAAATCTTTTGCTATAATAAGAAAGTGCTAAGGGAGAGGCCTTGTGAGGAGGGCTTTCCGGCAGTGATATACGGGGTATGGCGTAGTTTGGTAGCGCGCTCGGCTGGGGGCCGAGAGGTCGCAGGTTCAAATCCTGTTACCCCGATTGAAAAGCCTTTGAATTCCGGTGGATTCAAGGGTTTTTCTTTTTGGGTAGTGGTTTACATAAGACGAAATCGCTTTTTAAATGCCTTCGTCAGGTAATCTGGATTCCCATATCACACAATATTAAATTCCTCATACAGCGTTCGCCTTTTCTCTTTATCAACCGCCGCTCTCTGGGCATCTTCTGTTCTTTGGGCCGATATCAAAAGTATCATCAGTTTTCCCAGTCTATCCTCTCCTTCCTCTCGTCCCTCTTCCCGTCCTTCTTCCCGTCCCTCTTCCCGGATCATTTGCAGAGTCTCAGCTTCATTATACTCCGTAACGCACATATCCTTCACCTCCGCTCGGTTTCCTATCAAAACTCTTCCGCTCCATTATAGAAAACTATTAACTTGGGGAACCGGAAGACGCGCAATCCTCTTTCCATAGATATTCAGATTGTTTGTCTGAATGTATTTCGGCATAAGCCCATGTAAACCCGGCGGACGGCTGACTCTATCCTGCCATCCGTTCTTTCTGAGTAAGAGTGCCGACCGAATCTCTTTCAAGGTATATCCATCTCTGATTTCTTTTGGCCGCATTCTTTATTGTATTTTGAATCGTTCAATCAACTGCTCAGGCAGGAGCGGCATAACGGGAGAATCTTTGAAATCTTTTATGTTCCTGGTTACTATATAATCAAGTTTTTCATTAACAGCACACTGCATCTGCAGGCCATCCTCTAAATCCCTCCACTTTTCACATTCTAAAACCTGTCTTATGGTATTCTTATCTTCCGGTATGATCTGCAGATGTTCACATAATAGCAGCAGCAGCTTTTTACGCTTGTCTACATCAAAGTCCTTACGTAAAATATAGAAAATATCTGACAACGTATGCGCTGTCACATATCCGTCCATGTCGCCAAAAAAGCATGTTTCCATAATATTTTTTGCCTTTTCCTGGAATGGCTTCCGGGTCATTAGCCAGTCCAGAATTATATTGGTATCAATCAATACCCGCATATTTTTCATCTAACCTCTCTAAGAGTTCCCTTTTTTCATCAATAGTTCTTTGGATACTCCCTGTAAATTCATCAAACAGTTCTCTTGCCGTCTGATCTGGTATATGGCTTTTCTCATTCCGGTCTCCTGGAAAGATCACAATAACCCTTGCCGTCTCCATTGGTGCTGTTTCGGATAACCGGATTCTTCCATTCTCATACAAGCCTTCAACCGCAACCATCTTTCCACCTCCATATTATATAAGCGAATTTTATTTTATAACCCTATTATATGCGATTCTTTTTGTAGTCTCAAGGAATTTTTCGCTCTTTCATTCCTTTTCCGCAGGCTGGAATGCCGCAAGAAAGCATCTCAGTTTCAGCACTCTTGCTTTTCCATATCACACAATATTAAATTCCTCATACAGCGTTCGCCTTTTCTCTTTATCAACCGCCGCTCTCTGGGCATCTTCTGTTCTTTGGGCCGATATCAAAAGTATCATCAGTTTTCCCAGTCTATCCTCTCCTTCCTCTCGTCCCTCTTCCCGTCCTTCTTCCCGTCCCTCTTCCCGGATCATTTGCAGAGTCTCAGCTTCATTATACTCCGTAACGCACATATCCTTCACCTCCGCTCGGTTTCCTATCAAAAATTTTCTGATCACAAATTCTTCCGGCATCTCATCAATCGCTTTGTCCACCGCCGCCTCGATATCCATCTTTTCCCGATTCTCTCGTATTTTCTCCACAAGCCAGGCATACTCTCTCAGCGGTTCACACCCCTCCATCAGCTCCCGGTTTTTTCCGTAATTGATATTCAGCATCCGGACCCTCACATCAATGTCCGACTCCACCGTTCCCGCCTCTTCCCTGAAAGCGTCGCTAAGCTTCAGGACCGTATCCTCTTTCTCCTCCGCTCCATTATAGAAAACTATTAACTTGGGGACTGGAAGACGCACAATCTTCTTTCCATAGATATTCAGATTGTTTGTCTGAATGTATTTATCATACAGTTTTCCCGCGTACATCAGCTGGCGTACTGGCATGTTCGGCGAGTATGTGCTTTGCTGCTCATAGATATTCATCACATAACAGAGGATAAATGACAGGTCATTCTTCATTCCCATGTAGATCGCGTCTTCAATCGTTGTGAACTGGATCTCCTCCGGATCCGTAAAGCTGGTCCCGTTTACCGCGTTGTAAAGGCTCAGTGTCCATTCCCTGTTGGCCTTGCTGCCAAACAGAAAGCTGAACAGGCGGTCCTTGTGTTTCCTATTTACCGTCGGCATCTTTCCTCTACCTCCTTCTTTTCCCTCTTTCTGTCATCTGATCCGCAAAACTCCTAAACTTCTTGATTAGATAAATTATAACATTCCGGGGCTGCCATTTCAATACAATTTAGGAACGCATCCCATTGTTCTGGCTGACTATACGGATCGGCATTATGGCCGCCTTGATGGCCCCGTTCCCATCGTGGCTGTTCATGAACACCACATAGAGCGTGATTCTCGTCCCCGCTGATGATGTACCGCCGCGGGAGTTCTGCCAGGACCCAGGTGCGTCTCCCGTTCCGCAGTGAGCCGGCGGTCTCATAAGTAATGCCCTCGCCTAACAGGGAATCGGTAAAGGCGAAGGCGTCTTCATTCATTTGTTTACTTGTATTCATGAAGATAATATATAATTTAGATTTCTCTCCATATGGTTGATTTTAAGCATTCCTCTATTGATCACTTCCATATAATCTGTTTTTCAGATTTTGCACCTTTCTAATCGCGACAACTATCGTAAAATTAGGAAAAGTGAGGTGATGACCATTGGATACCAGCTATATCGCGGAGCGGATCACTCAATTACGCTTAAAGAAAGGAATCGCGGAACACCGCATGAGCCTGGACTTAGGCCACAGCCGCTCTTATATGCAAGGCATTTCCAGCGGTCGTGCTCTGCCCAGCATGACCGAATTCCTCGCCATCTGCGATTACCTGGAAGTGACCCCGAAAGACTTCTTTGACGAAGGCAGTGTCAATCCGCCGCTGCTTCAGACACTTTTGGACAAACTCAAGACCCTTTCTGAAAATGATCTTCTGCTCCTGTATTCTTTAGCCGAACGGCTTGAAAAATGAACACATTTTTATTATACCCCGGGGCCTGGAAATTTTGTAAAAATGGGTTCTGGCAGTCTATACTATAAATGATATATCCAAAAAAATTGCCCTGGCAGAAACCGCCAGGGCTTATAATATCCCGTTTTCAACTTTTCAGGGTGCGATGTGACTTGTATGAATCACATCGCACCCTGCTTTGGACTATCTATTCCCCGACAGCCCCTTTCTTTTTTGGATATTAGTTTACATAACAATCTTTTTAAATAGTATCTTTAGAGAAATGGCTATGATTTCTCAAAACCCCTTGTTTACCGGCTTTTCGATTTTCAGTTCCGGGGAAAGAGAGCCTGATGTATGTTCCAATAATACGCCATACCTTCTTCATCCTTCAGTTCCTTACAGATGTGGAAAATATTGGTCAGCAAATTGGACAAGATTTGGCCAAAACGTGTTTCCCCGGTGAGTCGAAGCAGCCGCAAGTACTGGTCGGCAGCGATCTCATAACATTTCTTTTCACGCTCAAGGTTGTGGTTCGTGTATTCGAGTACGGCAAGGTTTTTCCATGCCTCCCCCAGTCTCTCCCTCCAAAAAGTGTTCAAAGGGTTTCTATCCAAAATTTTTACAGTATAGTCAATGCTTTTTAATAAATGCTCGTTGGCAAGCTCCATTAAACCCAGCCGGAAAAAATCCACGCCTGTGTAGCAGCATACATGGGCGACACCGACTTCCCAGTCCTGGCGCATCTGCTGATTTCCCACCTGACCAAGAAGATTAAAATACTCTTCCTGTGTCTCCCTATCTCCCATCTTAGCGCAGTAGGATACCATAGCCCGGATCGACTCAAACAGGGGGGGGAGCCAGTGGGGTGCCTCCTTGTGCTTTGAGAACCCTGCCTCCACCTGAGAGAGGCTCACAGCAAGGCAGTGAGCTTCCTGCTTTCTGGCCTCAGGATAATTGCCTGAGCGCTGGAAGCATTTTCCTGCTTTGTGGTGATCCTCCACGATATCGAAGAGAACATCCGGGTTTCCGGTTGCCGCATAATACTCTCCGGAATGGTGAACGGATTCAAGGAAGTAGGAGACGGCGGTCTCCAAATCCCCAGAGTTCTCCGCGATTTCGCCTATATTGTGCCATGTGGCGGAAAGGGATTTATGTAACTCAACATCATTTTCTTCCCCCAGATGTCCAAGGAGCGCCTGGAACAGGCCCGCGGCTTTTTTTCCAAGAATCATCGCGGCGGATGGATATACGGCCATGTAGACGCGGCATAGACCGGCGGCTGCCTGCGCGATTTCAAAAAGCTGTAATCCAGAGGGGCTTTCCTGTTCGTAGGACAGGACAAGGAGTAAGGCCTTTTCGTAAAAGGGTATGGCTGCCAGGGTTTCGTCTTCCTCATCAAACAGATCTCCCAAAAGGACACAGGCATGGGAATGAGCCTCGTCGATGCCGCTATAATGGAGCCGTGTATATCGGGAGTAAATATCGATGCTTTTCAGCAGCGCCTCCTTGGCAGCCTCAGTGTTTCCGGCGGCATGATGCCGGAAAGCGGATTGGTATAGGGAATAGGCCTGATTGAGGCCGTCCGCGCTGCCTTCCTCCAGAGGTGAGGGAATCGAGTTTTCCTGATACCAGAGTCTGACCGCATTCTTTAAATCACCGGTGTGAAGATAATCCCTAGAGGAGACCGATATAGTCGCCGGGTCCGACTCTTGTGTATCGTCCTGAGGGGAAAGGGCGGGTGAGGGCTGCCTGTCTGCCGCCGGTTCTTTGGAGAATTCGTGGGCCTCACGGGCCTTCCGGGGCAGCCCTTGTCTGATTTCTTCGGCTAAACTGTAGAAAAGAGAGGCTTCTTCTTTGTGTCCCAGCTCCTCGTCGATGGATGCGGCCCGCTCATAGCAGCGGGCCAGGGCGGTTCTGTTCGCTATGGTCCGGGTCTCTATGGCTAGTCTTTTGCGGATCTCCATGCTCTGCCTATAGCAGTCCGCGGCCTCTGTCAGGGCACCTTTTCTTTTCAGAATATCGCCAAGCCTGCCAAGGGTGTAGGAGAGTTCTTCCCTGGAGCGTATGCTCTCGGTCTGCTGTTCAAGACGCCTGGTATAATCAAGGCTTTGTCTGTAAAAGGACTCTGCCGCATCCGAATTCTCAACAGCCGCCGCGTCGCCCAGCTTGCGAAGACAGAGAGCTAAGCCGCGGAGAATCTCCGGACCGCGGATGTCCTGACAGATTTCCTGGGACATTTGACGGGCAGTCAGGAGCGCCTGATTGTATTGCTCCCTTGCTTCGGATATATTTTCCTGTGCCAGTAAGACGTCGCCTGCCTTCAGGAAAGCGTTGATAAGAGACTTATAGCACTCTATGGACGTCTCTCGACTCATCCTTTCTTTACAAATTTCCAGATTTTCTTGGCAGATTCGCCCCGCGTTCTCGAAATCTCCTTTTTCTATATAGATGTCACCCATACGGTCATGAATATAGCAGGCAATTTCAGGCCTCTCGTGCTGATAGGGTGTCGCGAAATGATATCGGGACAGGGCCTTGTCGGGCATTCCGCTCTCGCGGTATACGTCCCCTAAGCGGGCCCAAATATAGGGCTGATATCGATCGCTGAGTTCCTTCTCCGCACCCTTCACCGCTTGTTGCAGCTCTTCATAAGCCCTTTGGGCGCGGGCCAGTTCCCGAATTTCATACCAATCGTCTCCCAGCTGCATCAAGGCTTTGGCCCACTCTTCGTTATTATGCCGGGATTTCCAGCATTCTGCCAGTTTTTCCTGCCATTCGGCGGCCTTGCGGTAATTCCTCTCCACACCCATGCCGTTTTTGTACATTTGTGTAAGACGCTCCATGGCTTCAGGCAGACCGGCCTGGGCAGCCCCGGTTATGAGGGAGGCGGCCTTTTTTAAATCCACCTCCATGTCAATGCCGCCAAGATAGGCAAGCCCGATAAGGAAATTATGCTCAGGATCCTGATCGTTCTCCCTCACGGCAATATCCCGCAGATTTTTTTTGAAGAAATCGGACAGAGCGGCCTGATCCCCCGCGTCGACGCAGTCGTCGATCCCTTGATAGTTCGCTTTGAGTTTATTTGGCTCTGTTTGAATCATCTCCACAGGCAGGACAGGCTTGTCGGCACTTTTGGCCATGGGATACTCTTGAGTCATGACATAATTTTCGTCTTCCAGAAGTCTGGGAGTCACTGTGAGGGTAAAAATATCGCTTTTTTCCAGGGCTTTGGAGATAGCAGCGTTAAAATCTTCCCCAGGGGCTAAGAATTCGTCGTACCAGATGGCAATATCACGGCAAAAATCATCATGATGGATCAGACGCATCAGTTTCTGAGCGTAGGTTCTGTCTTTTTTTCGGTAGCTTAAGAACACATACGCGTCGAAAGCCGATCGCACCCGGGAGGCGAGTTCATCTCCTATTAGCACCGAATTAAGGAAATGTTTTAGTTTCTCCGGGTAGCTTAACACATTGCCCGCTATAGATTTTTCATCCATTACCTCGTCCCGTCCCAGGATCTGAATGGAACCGCAGGTTTTATTAAAAAGTTCTTCAAGTCCGGACTCCTGCATAAGAGGGAGCAGAGGGATATGGCGCTCCAGGGCAAAAGGCAATTCTACCTCCCGCGCTCTGTTTGGCTGACAGAGAAAGCGGGTGGTAACCGGAAAGACAAAAAGCTGCATCAGCCCCAGCTGAAAGTAAAGTTCCTCCCGGTCATACTCCTGGTCAGGCCGCGGGTCATAATAGATCGCGCAATTCTGTGTCGCGAAGATATCTCTGGCGATTGCCTCAAAATAAAGCGGGTAATCGTCGGGATGGGCAAAGAAATAAACTTTTGGCTTTCCCTTTGAATCTGAGTTTCCCTGGATTTTACATGTTAATTCCAACGAAAAGACCTCCTTTGTACATGTGGCAAAAAATTTTCCCTTGGTAGGCTGCTGATTTTACTTTAGCATTTCGACAGTAACACTACAAGAAAAATTTCGTCATTTCCGGTGAAAAACAGGCGGACAGGGATATAGCTGTTCTCAGATTCTGGGAGAGAGGACCGCACTGGGAAAGAAGCACTCTGCTCCTCACAGAATGCTTCCTGTCCTGACAGTTGCCGTACACAGCGGCATTAACTAATCATAGATATGCCCTGATGTTAATTGTTAATTCATCTACTGGCGGAAATAAAATCCCTCTGCCCAGCATGACCGAATTCCTCGCCATCCCCGATTACCTGGAAGTGACCCCGAAAGACTTCTTTGACGAAGGCAGTGTCAATCCGCCTCTTCTTCAGACACTTCTGGACAAACTTAAGACCCTTTCTGAAAATGATCTTCTGATCCTGTATTCTTTAGCCGAACGGCTTGAAAAAATGATATATCCAAAAAATGGATCACATATTTTCTTCTAAAAGATCATGTTTCCCAGGCTGTGCCGCTGAATGGACACAGACCTCCAATGCCCTGGCCAGCAATCTTTGCATCCTCTCTGTTTTTTCCCTGTTCATTTTCATTAAAACAATCCTGGGCATTAACATATCCATAATACACAAAGCCTCGCCTTCAGCAGACAGTGCTGACAAAGATTTTCCTCTCAGCCTTTTTTCCGCCTCTGTCAATCTTATGGGAACCGGGGCGACTCCTCCAAAGGTCATCCTTAAGTCCGCCAGGTTTCCAGATGTCCCCAAAAAGGCATATGCCAAGGTGATTTCCTGCTCAAAGACGCATCCGCTTACAAAATCGCCGCTTTTGGGAATCTCCAGACAGACTATGTCTTCTTCTGGCTTCAATTGCTCCCACGGGCTGACGCGGGCAAAGTAGTCCTGTGCCCGGATGACCCTCTGGCTGGTATGGATCTTGGTCTCCAGCATGAACAACGCGGCCCCTGTCCGGCTTTCACTGACCCCAAAGCAACCGCAGGTCCCGCACCGGGAAGCTTCCTTCCTTACAATCTCCTCCCCTGTATCTTCAACCAGTGTTTCCCACTCCAAGGGCAGCTCCTCTACCCCCTCAAACCGGAATCTTCCCAGCGGTCCCATGGGTTCTAAGTAGGATTTCAGGCCAAGATCCAGATTTATGTTGTTGGCCGTTTTTACGCCATGACAAATCTCTTCAAGCAGGTCCCAAAGCCCTTTCCCCTGCCTGTCCGGGCCCAATGAAAGCCTCTGGTCAAAAGCATAGCGCCTATCCGCCTCATCCATGGCCTGTTTTTCGAACACAACCCCCATATACCTTAAATTGTTCATGTAGACTTCCAAGGAATTTTTCATGGCGTCCGCCAGATCCTGGCCATAAGGAGACAGAACCTGCCCTGGCTCTTTTTCTTGTAAAAAAACAATGTGGTTTCCCATCCTGCGCAGGTAGTAGGCGGCAGCTAACCCCGAGATCGTAATCTCCTCCAAAGCGATCCACTTCTCACTGTCGCCAGAAGGCTGGATAAAAAAGATCTCTGGATGTTTTCCCACATCCGCCCCCAGCCAGTACATGATCTTTTCCGCCGCCACACCTTCATCCTCTACAGCCCGGACACAACGGGAACGGCAGCGCCCGCACAGCAGGCAGACTGTCTGGGCCATTGGATGGTATTTCATCAAAGTCCGCTGGGCCTTTAGCCGATCTCCGTCTCTCATGTGCTCCAGCACAGCGGGAATGTCCACTCCCACAGGGCAGGCCTGCTGGCAGGATGGTGTCCCAACCTTTATGCTTCCCATTATTGAAAGGTTGTGGTTTTCCCCAGTCACTCCATGGCAGCCGCGGCCTCCGTCCTTCTGGCAGGGAGCCTGTCCCCTGTTCCGGCATCCACAGGATATGTCCTGAAAAAATATTTGTCTTATGGGCCCGTTTTTCTCTGCCAGCCCATGTCTCAGATCCTCCCGTATTCCGTCAGCCAACGCTTTTGCCTGGGTACGGATATATTCGGAAGCCAGCAATTCCCCCAATGTCACATCCGATCCCACCACAATTACGTCTTCCTGGTCCACAATCTGTCTTTTCTCATCCCGCATTTTTCCCACACTTTCTTAAACAAACTTCCCCCAACCTTTTTAAGTCGGGGGAAATTCTGTCAAAATTCTAAGGAACGGGCCAGCTGGGCCTTCAGTTCCTGCAGCTTATACCGGTTCTCCTCCATAGGGTTCCCGTCTTTTACAGCCAGCGCGAACGCTTCCTCCACCAGTTCCAGGGACTTTACTTTTCCTGTCATGACTTTTTCCGCTTCCGTAAGGCGAACCGGCACAGGGGCGATACCGCCTGCCGCCAGACACACGTCTGTGATGACACCGTTTTCCTCTTTGTAGGCATATGCCAGGGCGGTCACGGCAAAGTCGATGGCTTCCCTCAGGCGCATTTTCAGATAACCTGTGCGGTATCCGGCTAATTTGGGAATCTGAATCTCTGTTATCAGCTCTCCTGGCTCCAAAATGCCGGAAGGATCCATGTTTCCAAAGAATTCCTCCGCTGTAAATTCATGGCCGGTTGTCTTGATAATCCCACCTAAAGCTACCATCACATTAGCCATATCAGAAGCATTGACAGAATAGCATCCGCAGTTCATGCAGCGACCCGCTTCCCCCCTTGCTTCTTCCAGGGTCAGGCTGGCTGAGTCCTCCTGTTCCAAGCTCCTGCTGCCCACCGGAGTGTCTTTCTCCAGGGCAGCGCTGGTAACGCCCACCCTTCCCGGGTCAAATTTCAGGAATCCTCTGTCCTCTTTCCTGTCTTCCAGAGGGAATCCCATATATTTGCTCATGCTTCTGGCTGCGATCCTTCCGTCCCGGATAGCCTTAATGGCAACCGACGGACCTGACGCCGCGTCTCCGCCCGCATAGATTCCAGGCGCTCTGGTGTCTTTATGCTCACCAACCTGAATCAGGCCTTTCGCGCTCTTAAGCTCTTCTTTATATTTTTCTCCCAAAAAGTCCGTATCAACTTTCTGTCCTGTTGCCAGAATAACGCAATCAGAAGAAAATACCTGTGTCTCATCAGAGTAAGCAGGGTTAAAATGTCCTTCCTCATCTGTAACAGACACGCACCTCATGCTCTCTAAGCCTGTGACCTTTCCCTTATCGTCTGTGAGAACCCGCTTTAATCCCCAGCCGTTGAAAATCTCAACACCTTCTTCTTCCGCCCTGGCGATTTCCTCCCGGGAGGCCGGCATCTCCTCCCGGCTCTCTAAGCAGACCAGCTTCACTTTCTCAGCCCCCAGACGAACCGCGGTCAGAGCCACATCCATGGCCACATTGCCGCCGCCGCAGACAAGGACCTCCCTGCCGATCTGCCTGGTCATAAACTTCTTTACTTCCACCAGGAAATTCAGGCCAAACTGGGTAAGGCTTTCCCCGTCAAAGCCCAGGATGGGCTGTTTCCACGCTCCGGTATCCAAAAATACCGTGTCATTGGCTTCCTTTACCTGTTCCAGGGACAAGTCTTTTCCAATCTCTGTGTTGGTCTTAAAGATGATCCCCATTCCGGCCAGAGCTTTCACCAGATCCCGCACATAATGTTTCGGCAGTCTGTACTCCGGGATCCCGTACATCAGGACGCCTCCCGCCTCCTCCATCTTTTCATAGACAGTGACCCTATGTCCGGCTTTTCTTAAGAAATAAGCGGCCGTAAGCCCCGCTGGTCCGCCGCCCACGATCCCAACCTTTTTACCGGTTTCTTTCTGAGGTTTCTGGTAAAACTTTTCCGTGTTGGCCAGGATGTGATCGCCAAGAGCCCGCTCTACGGAATGGATACTTACAGAATCCCCGTAGGCCCGCTGATTGCAGGCGGTCTGGCAGTTGTGAGGACAGACCCTGGAGGTCAGCATTGGCATAGGGTTTACTTCCATGATGATCTCCGCCGCGCCGTCCCAGTCATTTTCACGGATCCTTGCCATGTATCCGGGAATATCCGTGCCCGCGGGACATTCTAAAGTACAGGGGGTCTTGCCGGCTTTCATGCCGCCCATAACAGAATGATACTGATTTCTTCCCTGGATCGCGTAACACTGGTCTCCGCCTTTTCTCGCGCATACCAGGCGGCCTCCTACGGAGTCCGGATAACGGTAGTACCAGCAGCGGACATCCTGGCACAGATTGCCTCCTATGGTAGCCGCGTTGCGGATAATGGGTGTGGCCACACTGCGCGCCGCCTCCGCCACTGCCTTCAGTTCTCCTTTAAATAGATCCGACTCCTCAATATCAGCTAATTTTGTCAAAGCGCCTACGGCGATTTTCTCGCCTTCCTCTCTGATATACGCGGCACCGGGGATGGTCTTAAGGTTGACAATGGCTTCCGGGTATTCCGGGAGAATCTTCTCTTTCAGAGCGCCTACGAGATCGGTTCCTCCGGCAACAGGCTGGGCGTTCTTATAGGAAGTCAGACTGTTTGCCGCCGCTTCAAAGCTTTCCGCGTTCACATGTTCAAAATTTTTCATTCCACTGACCTCCTCCTATGCTTTTCCAAGTGCTTTCAGAATCTTATCCGGAGTCGCGGGGTACTCGTTGATCTCAGCGCCGCCGATGGCATTCTCGATTGCCATCAAAACAGCCGCCGGACCGGCCGCGCCGGTAATCTCACCAATGCCAATGGCTCCAAAGGGATTGGCTGTGGGGAACCGGGATTCCAGAACCGATGTATCGAAATTGGGAAGCTCGTTAAATGGTCTCCACTTGTAATCAATCATGTTATGCGTCATAACACGGCCGATCTTTGTATCCAGTATGATCTCCTCCAGCTGGCCCGTATCCATGCCCGCGGACCCAAGACCTCCTTCAAACTGCATCTTCAGCTCAATAGGATTGATGACCTGACCTACATCCGAGGCGCTCAGCGCGTTGACAATCTTTGCCAGGCCTGTCTCCAGATCCACTTCCACCTCCACAAAGTTCATGACACAGTTGTTATGGTTAAAGTCACCTTCCACCATGCCCTGTCCGGTAATGGAATAATACATGGGGCAGACCGCCATCCACGGAAGGCTCACGGAAGGGTCTTCTTTTTTAAATACAACCAGGTCTTTTGTATCCAATTCCTCTGGTTTGCATCCTAATTTAACAGCCGCCTCTTCCAGCAGTTTCTCTCTGGCCGCCATGGCTGCCTGTCCCACCGCGCCGCCGGCTGTGATGGTTTCCCGGGAGCCTGCCGCGCCAAAGTCCGCGGGGTCGGTTCTGGTATCTGTGTCATTGACTGTCACATTTTCCATGGGAACATTTAAGATCTCTGCCGCTGTCTTTGCCAGGGCCAGCCTCTGGCCGTTGCCGAACTGGGAAACCGCACAGTGAACCATCACCTGGTCATTTTCCAGCCTCACATAGGCAAAGGTCTCATCACTCTGGGGATCGCCGCTGCTGTGAAGGCTGAAGCCCACGCCATATGCCTTGTTCCCTTCCACGCAGGTGGGCACTCCCCAGCCTTTCCATTTCTCCTGCCATCCAAACTTCTCGGCAGCCACATCAAAGCATTTATCATAATTGATCACCGGGTTGCTGTATTTGTGGCCGGTTCTCCAGTAATACTCATCACCTGCCTGACAGAAATTCTTCTTAAAAAATGTAACCGGATCCATGTCAATCTGCTTTAACCCCCGGTTGAGCAGGTGGAGCGCGCAGGATTTCAGTTCCTGGCCCCCAAACCCTCTGGCAATGCCTACGGGGATCATGTTGGATACCACTACCTTGGCCTCTATATCCCAGTTCAAGGTCTTGTTGAGAACAAGGTGAAGCTCTCCCAGGCCCTCTGCCACCTGTCCCTGGGTCAGCTCCGAGCCCGCGCCGGTTCCCACCAGCCAGTCTCCCTGAAGAGCCTGCACTTTTCCGTCTTTCGTGATGCCGATCCTGCCGATAAACTTGTTGTTAAGACGTCTCTCGTAAAACAGCAGGTGCTCCTCTTTTGTCATGGCGTACTTCACTGTACAGCCCGCTATCTTTGCCAGGGCCACGATCATCATGGCCACGTATCCCAGGGCGTCTTTGTTGCCGTAGCTTCCCCCTACATTGGGGGTTGTGACATTGATATGGGCGCCGATGGTGGCCGCTAAGGGTCTTGCCACCATATTGGGGCCCTGGGAAGAAGCCCACACGCTTACATGGGTCTCATCATCCCAGCCAGCCGCGATAAAAGGCGACTCCGGCGCTCCCGGAAATGTCCATGTATAGGAAACCTTACCCTCTACCACAACATCGCTGTCAGCAAAGCCTTTTTCCACATCCCCTTCCTGGATCTTGTAAAACGGCGGATCATTTCCCTCAAACCAGCTTCCCGGGGGCAGACAGTTGTTCTCGTAATGAAAGCCTTTGGACTCAATATTGTCTTCTTTGCGGTACACCTCCGGCGCTCCTGGCTTAATGGCGTCCTCCACGTCAAAAACAGGAGGCAGAACCTTATACTCTACCTTGATCAGCTCCAGGGCCTCCTCCGCGACCTGGGGGGAAATGGCCGCCACCGCTGCCACGGGATCACCGGTAAAACGCACATGCTGATCCATAACCGGCCTGTGAGCCGGCACACCTGTTTTCCATGCCGGGGCGTTTTTATAGGTCATCACGGCTTTTACTCCCGGCAGAGCCTCTGCCGCGGAAGTATCAATGGAAATGATCTCCCCGTGAGGATAGGGACTGTGGAGAATCTTCGCGACACAAGCGTTGTTGAGCTTTATATCATCACAGTAAATGGCTTTTCCTGTTACAATGGCCCGGCCATCTTGACGGCGGCGGACCTTTCCGATATGGCGGTATTCTGTCATGCTGTTTTCCCTCCTTTTAAGACGGATTTTACTGCTTCGATCACCTGGTAGTGGCTGACGCAGCGGCAGTAATTTCCGGACAATGCCTCCTTGATCTCATCCTCCGAAGGATCCGGGTTGCTGTTCAGCAATGATTTTACGGCAATAATAATACCGGGAGTACAGAATCCGCACTGAAACGCGTTATGCTCCAGAAATGCCTCCTGAATGGGATCCAGCTCTCCTGTAACGGGATCGCTTAGGCCTTCAATGGTAATGATCTCTTTCCCCTCACACTCCGCTGTCAGGGTGATGCAGGAGGCCACGGCTTTTCCCTCCATCAATACCGCGCAGCAGCCGCATGCGCCCTGCCCGCAGGACATCTTGCTTCCCGTAAGCCCGATCCTCTCCCTGAGCGTCTCTAAAAGTGTTTCTGATTCCGGAATTTGTCCCAGCTTTCGTCCAATGGTAAACTGGTAGGTCTGCCCATTGATATGTAACGTCAAATCCCTGCCCATGTAATGCTCCTCTCCTTTCTGTAAGCCGATCAATAATTTTCTATATAATTTTAACAAATCTACAGATTATTTTCCGTCTATACTGAGACACATTCCCCATTATTTTTGTATATCCATATACACTTTTTGGTAAAAAATAATCTATGAATCCATTGCGTTTTAAGAGAATTATTGTTAAAATATTATCGATAAGTTTTTGCCTGTCTGGCTCTTTTACCATTACGAGGAGGATAAATCATGGGCAATATACAGTTCGTATTTGAGGGGCATTTTTCGAAATACAGATCATTATTTCAGGACATGTGTCCGCCTCCCATGACAATCCGGAAAGGGTGCGTCCTGTGTTCCCAGTGCCATACCAGCGGCTGGATGTACTACATGTTAGACGGGATATCCAAGGTTTATATCACTACCAATGACGGAAATGAGCGGATTATTGATTTTATGAAAAAAGATACCCTGATCGGGATGGACTGCATTAACGCGGCGCGCCGTTCCGTAGTCAGTATCTCCAGCATCACGGACATGCAGGTCCTTCCCTTTACCCCCGAGATGCTCAGGCAGATGCTTCTGCAAAACCCTGAACTGGGTTTTGATCTGGCAGTCTATTATGGGGAAGTTCTGCGGCAGGTGGCTTATACTGCCGGAAACATGGGAATCGCGGATCTGACGGGGCGGCTCGCGGCTTTCCTTCTCCTGTTTCTGGATACCCCGGACTATAAAAAAACCCGGAAAATCGCCCTGACACAGGAGGAGATCGCCTCCTTTATCAATGTTTCACGGGCCCAGGTGGCCAAGATGTTCGGACAACTGCGGAAAGAAGGGGTCATCGCCACCGGCAACCGCTATGTGACGGTTCTGGATCAAAAGAAATTGATGGAATACAGCGCGTTTTGACAGTCTTTGGCTGGGAGATTTAAAAAGTCAGGGGATTATCGTATTTGCTCCAGAAGAGGCTCTTCTGGAGCAAGTACAAATCCGGCTCCTTATCCTGTATAAGAACAATAAGCGCTGACACTGATTTCCGTTATGATTCCATCCTCTATTTTATAGGAAACCGCCGCGTTTCCCAGTCCGTCCCCTGTAATCATGTAGTTCTCAAGATTCTCCTTTGGATAAAACCCATAGGACATTAACGTGGTGACCGCTGTATTTTCGTCCATGCCAGGGTAAATCCCGAAAACCGTCACATCATCCACCTGCTGGCCTCTGTAGCCCAAAATCCCGCCATCCATGAAAATCAGCGAAAATGTCTCTCTCCCTTCATAGGTTCCTGTTTTTTCGTACTCGAATTCCGGGTTTTCTTTCCACTGAACCCCATAGCTGTCGGACAAATACTGACGCGCTTCCTCCAGAGATGACTTCTGAATATAGAGCCAGCCAATATCCGTCTGACTGCCTGGGTTGTTCGCCTCGGCCAGGTCCCGGAGCAGGGACAGAAAATCCGTGGTAAAATGCTGAAAGTTTTCAGCGGCAACAGGCTCATAATTTATCTCCATCTCCCGGGCTTGGCCTAAATACCCAGAAAGCCATGTCTGGAAATCATCTCCGTCATACCGGATTGCCTCTGCCTCCTGGTTTAGGTCTGTACGAATTTCATAGATGATTCCATCCCCGTCCAGATCTTCCTCCTCCGGGAATATATTTTCCCCGTACGAAACGTCCCCATACCCTTTGTCCCACGCGCTCACACTGGCCAGAAAATCATACTGGTCAGTCTGAGGATTGTATTGATACAGGGTATAAGGCCAGAAGTCCATGCTTAAGGTGTGATTGTGGGCTGCCGATACCATCCCGATTCCATTGTCATAAAAAATGGTATCCGCGAAATCCAGCAATTCACGGGTCAGCTCCATAGTGTCCGGGTTGTAGCCGTAAACAATCTCAAGCATTCCCGCCATGCTCGCGGTTGTATAAGAAATGATCAGCTCTTCCCTGCCATCCCCGTCCACATTCGCGACAGCGAACTGATTATCAGATATAGAAAAGCTTCCTTCATACAGGCCCTGCCTGTCTAACTCCATATCAGGCAGCTCATATGCCGCCGCCAGCCTGGAAAGGATTCCCTCATAGATGTGTCTTGTCTGGCAGACCGGAAGCAGCCCGGGGTCAGCACCCTCTGCCTGTGTCAGCCCATGTTCCCCAAAACTCTCCTCTTCCCGGGCCTTGTCCTCCTGTCCACCGCTTTGCCTCTCACGGTCCGGCAGCGCCTCCTCTGTCCTCTCCCCTGACGCCTAGGAGACTTCCCCCTCCTTGTCTCCCATAACCTGTCCTCGTCCGCACCCTGCCGTCAAAACCGCTGCCAGCAGCATAAACAGGATACCCTCCGATCTTCTCTTTTTCATAATCCTTCTTCCTCATATAATATGTAACGGCATGCGCCTCTGTTCGTCATCCGCCAGGTGGTCAGAAGACATAAAAAATGAGATCCCTTTGCCTTCCTCCCAGCTCTATGTAAATTAACACAGCTTTAAGGATATTGCAAGAAAAAGTCTATTCCTTCTGGAAAATTATCGCGGTATAATGGAGCTATCGGCTAATCAGGATTAAAACAGTATGGGACGATTTCCAAGAAAGCCAAAGGAACCAGAACATTCAGAACCGTATATTATGACCCAAAGGTTCATGAATTATGCTTCGAGTATAAAAAGGCCCAAAAGATTTCGGGGAACCGCGGCGCGATATGTTCAAACAAAAAATGAATGGAAGGTGCTATAATGAGCGAAAAACAGTATCAGATTTCCCCCATTGAACTGGTTCAGTGGGCAGAACCGCTGTTCGGCTTCGGCGAGGGGAAAGCAACAGGATTTTCCGAGAAAACAGTCGCCTCCTACGAGGCGGCGGCAGGCATTGGACTTCCCGCCGCCTTGCGGGAATACTATCTCACCTGCGGCAAGGCCAGCCTGAACCACATGCTGCATGATATATTTATCCCGGACAAGGACGCCAGACCCTTTGAGGGCCGCCTGACCTTCTCTCATGATCACATTGAGGAGGACCTGAAGTATTTCAAAGAGACAGGAAAAGGGGTCTGTGAAGAGTTAGCCAAGACGCGGACCCTGCCCCGGCGGGCGCTTTGCCCATACCTGCCTGGATACAGATACTGACACCCTGTATGTCTATGGAGAGCAGACAGAGAACCGTTCCGCGTATTTGAAGATTTTTCAGGCTGAATGAGAAACCGAATTGGAAACCGAATTGATTGTAAGGGGGTATTTTGATGACAGAACAGCATAGAGAAGTGGCCATTCAGACGGTAAAAGATATTCTCCATGTTCTTCACGAAAAAAGATATGAGGATTTGCCATCTTGTGTAGACGAAATGGAATGGGACGATACAGAGGTAATCCGGGAGTGTGTTCAGGGTACATTGGACATGAACGGTTTTGATACTTTTGATGAGTACGGCGTTCCTTGTGATTTTCATCCTCATTATGAGTACCATCATGAAGTGATGTTTTACGAACGTCCCGATGGCTTTGACGCGGAGTATGACCTTACCTCTGGCGGTGAACTGGTGTATTTACGTTTACAGCTCGGGTTTTTATACTTGAAAGGCGGCTTGAAACGTATCTTTCATACGATAGACCCGATGTGACAATAGAAAATACCGCAAAAAAATTTCCCACAGAATAACTCTTCTGGTGGTTTGTATCTTTCTTAAGTGTGGTAACTTAAAGATACCATAAATCCATACAGAAGGGTTATTTTTATTCAAAATTAACTCTACTGCCATCAAAATTCCTCCAAAGTGAGATGCATATTATCATAACGCGCTAAACAGGATGTAGCAGAAGCCAGATCAAACCCAAATAATCTCTTCATGCTGATAACAATATAATCCACCTCTTGTAATCTTTTCAGTAATGCCGGAGTTAAATATAAGTCCGCATTATCTAACAGCAAAACTTGAACCCCTGAACAAATAGTGTACATCTGATCCTCACCTAAATTCTTACTACGGTAATCACATGAATAAAGGCCCATATGCTCTTTTTTGGCGTCCGCTCTTTCTACAACAGCGATAATCACGCGGAGGTTATAATGATCCAGATTCCGTGAAACCTGACGGGTTCCTTCGGATTGAACTGTTAAGTATTTCTTAATAGTTGCCTCCGGCATCAGTTCTCCGTCCTCATAGACGCACTTGATATGCTGAGATATGGCAGCAACCGAAACATCATAGAGCGCCGCCATCATTTTTTGCGTCAGCCATATATTTTCGTCCTCGTAGCGCATTTCATAGCTGCTTTCGCTGTCTCCCGTGGCAGCCACAAAGGCGAGATACTCAGCAGCACTTGAATGTATTGTGATTTCTGTTTTCTCCTTGTTTGCCATATAGCAATTCCTTTCCGAGTTACAGCGTTAAACGATAATTTAGAGCAGCAGGCTACCACAATTTAGTAGAGGTAATGAGACAAATAAGCCAACAGCAGTATCAGCCATTGGGAGTTTGGTTACGCAAGGCTATATACTGCTGCTGGTTTATTGGACGACTGCCAGATAGCTCTCAGTAAAGCCAAGAATATGGCATAAAAACGCAAAAACCATATACTATTTTCTAAACAAATCAGCATGGCTTCCAGTTGCGGTAGCCGAAAGGATAAGAATATCTTCATTAATTTGGTACATAAGAAGCCAATCAGGCTCAATATGACATTCTCGAAAGTCCTGTAGATTGCCAGTTAATGAATGGTCTTTATACTGAGCAGGTAATGGAGTACCACTTGCAAGCAGTGAAAGTGCATTGACAAGTTTTCTCATATCCTTGCCTCTCTTCTTCATTAATTTGACATCTTTTTTCATACGATTAGTATAAACAATTTTATACATAGACTAATCCTCTAACATAGAAGCTACAGCATCCTCCGCGTTATCAAAGGGACCATAAAGATTTTTTTGAAATCTGCTGTCATAAACAGCTTCTTGAAGAGTATAAGGTATTTCTTTGTGCTTTACAGAAAATGGTATTCCGGCATTTTCAACAGATGCGTTTAAAAAAATGCGTATCGCTGTGGATGTATCTAATCCAAGACTGGAAAATAATGTGTCTGCTTGCTTTTTTAAGGAATCATCAATACGAATTTGTAATGTAGCCATATTGCACCTCCATTGAATTTGTATTATTATTGTATCATATTAGTAATATAAGAGCAATGATAATTTAGCGGCTTAGAGGTCGAGGGCGGAAACGTCCAGTTCGCCGGACATCAGTCGAGGGAGTAATGTATCCCGCATAACAGCTAATCTACGATTTTCGTGCAGATTGTTCTCAACGGCTTTGATGATAGGCCATGCATAATCAGAAAATTGCTGTATTCGCGTGATATTTGCTTTTGGAATACTTAATGAGCCTATCATCTTTGTTGTTAGGCTTCCTCGAATGCTATTGGAGTTTGAGATTACCCGAAGCTCTTCATAGCGATTTGCAATATTCCAAAACAAATATGGCAAGTAATCTGAGGCTGCGTGTACGACAATAATTGACTGGTTAACATATGTGTCTGTTAAAAGCATAGATGCCTGACCTCGCGTGTGTCCCTGGCCAGCTGATGCAATTACAATATCATATTCATTAGCTTTTCTGGTTGAAGAATTACTTACACCAGCATCAGTTATTGTTTTTATAGTTGACACAATAAAGCGATCACATGTCTCTCCGGAGGAAAGCCAGTTGTGCTGTCCGTTCCAATATGTTTCGTTGCTTGTAGATGGAATGCCGCCGCTGAAAATGCTGCCAGCAAGCTCACCTACTGATTCTCTTTTATAAACTCTTTTATTTCTCTTATCTCTCGATCTTTTAAGATTCAAAACAGCGGTCTGATGCTTGGCAAAGGACTGGAGGAAAAAGGACTTGGGCTCCGCCAGAGTCACCACAAAGGTATAATCATCGGTGGCCTTGGCTGACTCAATGTAACTGTAGTTGGTTGTATAGCGAACCGGATGCTCCTTGTCAAGGAGACGGTCAAAGGTGGCCTCAAAATCCTGGGCCGTACAGTGGCGTCCTGAGTGGAAATATACGTCATCCCGCAGATGGAAGGTCCACACCATCTTGTCATCGCTGGATTCATAGCTTTCCGCGATCTTGCAGACAACATTTCCGTCATTGTCAAATCCCAGGAGACCGTCATAGTACTGAGGGATCACCACAGAGTTGGACACATTCATCTGAGGGTCTAAATAGTCCTGGTCATTGCTGATAGCCCAGATGATGGTGTCCTTGTACTCTCCCTCTCCCCCGGATGTGCTGCCTCCCGAACCTGCCGCCTGTGTGGCAGCGGTGGTTCCCTGGTCAGTCTGACCCTGCTGCTGTCCGGAAGAACCACACCCGGCTACAAGAGACGCTGTCAGCGCGAGTGCCATAATTAAACAGCTCTTTCTCTTCATAAATAATGTCCTCCTTTTTCTCTTACTCCTTTATCTGGGCGTACTCCACTCCAAGTTCCGTAAGCTGCGCCATAGCCTGTTTTACAGCAAACAGATTCCGGTTCTGTGTGGCTTCCGCCAGTTCCTTGAACAGTGGTATGGCCTCCTGGTCCCTGCCCTTATAGTGGAGATAATTGGCCAATCCGAAAGTGAGCATCTGCTGGTAAATAACAGGCCGCTCCGGATTCTGGATCTCCTTCATCCTCTCCTCCACAAAATTCTCCGGCTTGTAATAGCCCTTGTAGAGAAGGGTGCGGGCCAGGTAATCCCCGTCTTCCGTGGGCATACCGGGATAAACGTACTCCAGGGCCTTTTGGGCTTCTTCCTTCTGCCCCAGCTTCATGCAGATCATCCAGTACCAGTCAACGGTAGCGGGAATCGCCTTCACATCGTACTTGATCATCATTTCCCGTGATTTACTATGGGCAGTTTTCGCTTCTTCATACATGCCCCCTAAGTAGCAGGCCACGCCAAAATAATACCAGGCCTCCCAATCCTCGGGCTTAAGCAGGGCCGCCAGTTTTAAATCGCTGGCAGACTGGGCGTACATCTCCCGGCCAATGTATTTGCAGCCCCGGCGGAAGCGCATCACAGGGTCAAAAGGATTGTAAACCAGTCCTCTTGAAAAAACTTCCATGGCCTCATCTATGCGGTTTTCTTCCAGCAGCCACAAACCGTATTCCCGGTGCAGATCCGGATTCAACGGGTCTTTTTCCAACTTCTGTGCCAGATCCATAATGGTTCTCCTTGATTAAATTTTTTGTCATTATAGCAATGGTGAAGGCAGAAGTCAAATCGGGTTTTTGGCTTTTTAGCTATTTTACTTTGAATTTTCAGTGAATTTTTTTGTAAAAACTGGTCAATTCTTGCGTTCTTCATCACTTTAATACATTGTAGTGGCATATTTCTTCTATGTTAAAGTGTAAAAAAGCAAAAAAAATGTGGTTCTGAAGAAAACTGGTCAATTCTTGCGTTTTAATCCGTCGATTTTTGTAACGCGCTGTTTTTCTCATTTTCTTGACAGGAATTTAGATTACTTTTATAATTAGAAAATAGTGATTTATCAGACAGAGCCGCTTGTTTTCACATGGGAGAAGGAGAAAGGAAGGGATAAAACATGAGCAAAAAAAGGGATCCAGATATTTATCCCACTATTTTTTCTGACGGCTATACCTACAGTATTATCGAAAATCTTTCATATATTCCTCATCTTCACAAAGGGATTGAAGGGATTCTCATATCCCACGGCTCTGTGCAGGCCGCGGTGGAGGGCAAAAGCTATACCCTTCAGGAAGGGGATATCTGCCTGGTCATGCCTTTTTGCAGACATAGCTTTGAGACCCCCCAGTATTCAGAGGTCATCGGTTTTGGGGTAATTTCCGAAGATGTTTTGCTCCAAAGCCCTTATCTTTTTGGAAAATACCGTCTGAAAAATCCTGTTTTCCGCAAAGATCAGTATCCAAAGGCCGTGACGGAACTGTTTGACCTTCTCATGGCTTCCCCAAAAAACAACCTGTTGATCCATATAGGACTGCTCCATTCCATTGTTGGCTATCTCTTCGATGTCACCTCACCCAAGCTTGTCGACAAAACAGAACTGACCCAGGAAGAGCGGGTGCTTCTGTATCTTCATGAAAATCTGAACACCCCGGTCTCCCTCATGGAGGCGGCGGAGGCCTTAAACATGTCCCAGTTTAAGCTTTCCCGCATCTGCAATCAGGAGATCGGCATTGGATTTAACGCTTATCTAAAGTCCTTGAGAATCTCCGCGGCAAAGCGCAGGCTGGCTTACACAAACAGCAGCATCAGCGATATCGCGGCTTGCTGCGGTTTTGAAAGCCTGCGGACCTTCAACCGGGCATTCAGCGAGGAAACCGGCATCACTCCCAGGGAGTTCCGCAGAAACCACATAAACAAACTGTCCATGGACTGCAGGACTACGAGCCAGACAAAGAAAAACTTTACTCATATTATGACCTGATACCAGACTCCTTTCCATCCAGACCGCCTAACGGCGATGGGACTTTCAACGTAAACAAGGGTATCGCTCAATCATCTGTTCTTGATGATTCCGCGACACCCCGTTCCCTTCTAGCGCTCTCCCACCTTATCAGAATGTTTTCTTTTAAAGATCATCGTGGAATATCCCCCTATGGTTTTGCCATGGTTTCCAAATAACAGCTCCACGTCCTCAGGAAGACAGAGCTCAATTTCTCCGCCTGTGTAATTCTGGATAAATATATATTCAAAATCATCATTTACACGGCTGGATACCGTGTCTCTTGACGGGGAAGGCTTCCATGTCCTGGTAAAACAGGGAGAAAATGTGACAGCCGGAACCCCTCTTGTGGAGTTCGACAAGGAATTTAATGAAGGAAAAGGGCTGGTGACAGATTGTATTCTGGCGCTGACCAACTCAGCTGTTTTCCCGGATGTAAGATTCGCGAGCGGGATGGAGGCCAAACAGAACCAAACCGTTATCCGCGCTTTTTAATGACCATCCTCATTAAGGGGAGGACAGACCTTATGGGCAAGCGCCTTTAAGGCCAGGCTTCTGTTGCCCATACAAATGCCCACCCCCGCGGTCCAGAGCATCTCCAGGTCGTTCATGCTGTCCCCAAAAGCAATGGTGTCCATACTCAATATAGCCCCCCCCTCCGCACTGCCGATACAGCTTCCCCGGCTCTGTCAGGGTACCGTCAATATCCAAAAAAATCAGTTTCCGTTTTTCCATGTTGTATCCTTTCTTTATAAATGTTATACTACTTTTGAGTATAGATCCGGCCTTAACTTTAAATAAGATTTAAAGCCGCAATAAGCATTCCTATTTCTCCACAGCGGTCAGGCAAAAAGGGGAACTATGTACAGCAGAAAGATAAAATTGATCCGGCACTTGTTGAAAATAAAAAATTATCTTCCGCGGAACTGATGAAGAAGCTGGGCATCAGCCAGAGCAGACAGGTCGTCTTTCCGGAAACACCTGACGAGAGGCTCCTTATTGGTTTTTCCTGGCTGTTTTTAAGAAAGAACCAGTGTCTATCCAGAAAGCCGCGGAAAAACTGTATGTCTCCAGAACCGCCATGCCCCAGACAAAAAACAGATCCTGGATAAAATGTCTCTGGCAGAATACCGCCTTCATCCCCTTTCCGCAGACCTTCTGACATCCGGATCGCGGATCTTTAATGTGGAACTGCCAAAAAAGACAAAGATCATCTATGTGGATTATTTATTAAAAGAAGAGGAAATACAAAGCCCTCTGATCGAGTAGGTGTGGCCCTTCCCCCTACCGGCCGGGGCGGGGCCTCCAGCACAGCCTGTCCCCACAGTTTTTACATTTTAAAGAAGCGTTGGTCCCTTCCCAGAAACGCTCTGGATGGAAAAATACGCTGGCCTCCCACACCGTCCATACCAGCACTGACATCACAAAAAGGGATCTCGCGTAAAATCCCCGCACAAAAGCCATGGGGGAAAACATCATCAAATGATCCCAGTTAAAGATCCGGCAGGTGGTACAGCACCGGGTCTTCATCAGAAGACGGAAAGGACACCAGATAACAACGCAGATCAGATCGCAGACATAAAAAAATACGCTTATCATAAACAGCTCTTTGTCTCCTATCCTGTCCGAAAAGTAAAGAAATCCCAGGACAGCGGTCAAAACACTCCAGATCACCAATACCTTGCCTGCCCCCCTGGCCGCTCCTGCCATATATTCTTTTAACCTGTGAGAGTGGCCGGTTTCTTCAGTCTTTGCAAAACAAAACTCAAACAATTTCTGTGACCCCAGAGCCACTGGCTGCTTTACGGGAATCAGCTGACCAGCCATATCCGCCATCCACAGAGCCCACAAAAGATGGAGAGGGGAAAAACTTTTAAAGAAATGATCAGCTTCCAAAATATCCAGGGCCTCCGGCCTGCCCAAATACATCACCCCGCAGGCGATAAAAATCAAACAACGCGTGATCAAACGAAACTTATAGATTCTTCTCATCTCAGCCCCCTTATGTAATATCGGGTATCAGCACCCACTGCTTTTTGTCATCTTTCAGGCCATCAAAACCCGTTTCTCCTCCAAATATCATACTACCTTATTTTATGCCGGTCAACATAATTTGTCCCAAAAGACCTTCTTCCAGAACACGGATTTGCGCTTTTCTAATTTTCCGCAAAAATTTTCTATAAAAAATATAATATTATTCTTTACAACTAATATGTTTGTGTTGTATCATAAATTCAGAAACCGAAAATCAATTAAATAAGTTTCAGACCTACAAGGAGGAAATTGTTATGCCAAGAGGTGTAAGAAAAGAAGTGGTTTATACTGGAAAAGCCGCGAAACTCAACGAGAAAGTACAGAAACTGGAAGCGGATTTAAAAGCCACAAAGGAAGAACTGAAAGCAGCTTATAAAGAACAGCTGAAAGCCGAGAAGGCCGCTATCGCGAAAGAGAAAAAAGAGTCCGCCGCTGCCGCCAAAAAGGCGTTAAAAGAAAACCAGACCAAGATCCTTAAAGCAATACAGGAATCCGGAAAAACTCCGGAAGAAATCTTAGATATGCTGAAATAAAGATCAATCGGGCAGGGAGGCCCTTTCCCCCACTCGCCGGGCGAGGCCGCTTTAGCGGCCCCGCCCCGTGTACATAAAAAGCTCTCCTTCTCAATGAGCGGGAGAGCTTTTCTTTTTGCCCTATGGGGCCGCGGTATTAGGATGGCTGCTTTCCAATATAAGCCTGGATTCCGCCATCCACATAGAGGATCTGTCCATTTACAAAATCAGACGCGTCAGAGGCCAGGAACACTGCCGGGCCGCCTAAGTCAGAAGCCTCGCCCCAACGGCCTGCCGGTGTCTTGGAAATGATGAACTGGTCAAAGGGATGTCTGGAGCCGTCAGGCTGGGTTTCGCGCAGAGGCGCTGTCTGAGGAGTGGCAATATAACCAGGCCCAATACCGTTGCACTGGATGTTGAACTCACCGTACTCAGAGGCGATATTCCTGGTCAGCATCTTTAAGCCTCCCTTGGCCGCGGCATAAGCGGACACGGTCTCACGGCCAAACTCAGACATCATGGAGCAGATGTTAATGATCTTTCCGTGACCTTTCTTGATCATGCTGGGAATCACTGCCTTGGAAACAATAAACGGGGCGTTCAAGTCCACATCGATCACCTGTCTGAAATCCTTGGCAGACATCTCGATCATGGGGATGCGCTTGATGATACCCGCGTTGTTCACAAGAACATCCACCACGCCTACTTCCTTCTCGATCTTCGCGATCATGGCGTTTACCGCTTCCTCATCGGTGACATCGCATACATAGCCGTGAGCTGTGATCCCTTCTTCTTTGTAAGCGGCGATTCCCTTGTCAACCAGCTCCTGCTTAATGTCGTTGAACACGATGGTAGCCCCCGCTCCTGCCATGGCTTTCGCGATAGCGAAACCGATCCCATAGGAAGCGCCTGTGACCAGAGCTACTTTTCCTGCCAGAGAGAAATTTGTCTTGTTGTCCATCATACATTCTCCTTTTCTTATTTTCCCGCTTACCTGTCCCTGCCATATCCGCCCATTGGAGACCAGCCTGACTGACAGCTGCGGTTTTTATTTGTATACAAACTCTTAATTTGTATACAAATATCTTGTACCTATACAATACCACTTTCTTCCTGGGTTTGCAATAGCTATTTCTTACAAAAACAAAGGCTTTTTTTCACTGATATGCATAAAGCCAAAAAAGAGAAAGAGCTGCCGCTCCCGCGGCAACCCCCTCTCTGGAAATATTTTTTATTCAGCTTCCTCAGCTATATTGCTTTCTACTGAGGCCTCATAAACCTCGTCGCTGACTTCCGCTCCCGCTACATACTCATTGTCTGCCAGATACCCGCCTGAACCACAGCCGCATCCGGGACAGGAGTTTCCGTCTCTTACAGCCGCGTTCCAGCCGTCATTATAGCCCGCGTTGTATCCCTGCCTGTAACCGGCCCGAAAGGCTCTGCGCTGTCCGTGATCCCAGCCGTTGCCGTTTCCGCAGCAGTCACAGCAATTGCAGTTGTTTCCCGGACGGTTCCCGCTTCCGCAGCAGCAGTTGTTTCCGGAGCCATTGCCGCTTCCGCAGACGCAACCGCAGTCACAGTCGCACCCGCAGCTGTTGCCGGGACGATTTCCGCTTCCGTTTCCGCAGCAGCAATTATTTCCAGAGCCATTTCCGCTTCCGCAGCAGCAATTGTTGCCGCAGCTATTGCCGCTTCCGCAGCAGCAGTTGTTCCCGGAGCCATTGCCGCTTCCGCAGCAGCAGTTGTTTCCGGAGCCATTGCCGCTTCCGCAGCAGCAGTTGTTTCCGGAGCCATTGCCGCTTCCGCAGACACAGCCGCAATTGCACCCGCAGCTGTTGCCGGGACGATTTCCGTTTCCGCGGCAGCAGCAACTGTTACCTGGGCGGTTTCCACAGCAGCAGTTATTTCCGGACCCGTTTCCATTTCCACAGTTATTATTACAGTTGCAAGAGCAATTTCTCCGGCATACACAGCAATTCCATCCACAAATACCACACATTATCTTAAATCTCCTTTATTTTTCATGTTTGTACTATATCCTATGAATGAGTGGGACATTGTGTGCGCATTCTAACTGTGAGGTGAAAATCATGAAATCTATTTGGAATCAAACCTGCCAGATTCCCAGGAGGAACCCTCTCCCCGGCAATCTGGACACAGAGGTCGCTGTGATCGGCGGCGGCCTGGCGGGAATTCTCACTGCTTTCTATCTGACTATGGAAGGAAAACAAACCATTGTCCTGGAGGCCTCTTCCATAGGAAGCGGACAGACCTCCGGCACCACGGCAAAGATCACGTCTCAGCACGGACTGATCTATCAGAAGCTGCTGACTGACCGGGGTGAAGCTTCCATGAAGCTCTACGCGAAATCCAACCAGGAGGCTGTGAGGGATTATGAACAGCTTATCTCTTCCCGCCGGATCTGCTGCGGCTTTGAAAAAAAGCCCGCTTTCCTCTATACTATGAATCAGCCAAACTTGATCCATCTTGAAACCCTGGCAGCCAGGAAGGCAGGGATCCCTGCTTTGGAAGTAACAGAGACTTCTCTTCCTCTTTTGGTCAAACGAGCTGTCCGTTTTCCTGATCAGGCCAGCTTTCAGCCATTAAAATTCCTGGAAGCTCTGTCTTCCTGTGTAACAGTTTTTGAGCGCACCCCTGTGATGACCGTGAAGGGTCATGTGCTTTCCACTCCCCGGGGCCAGGTCACTGCCCGCAAGATCGTCTTTGCCTGCCATTATCCCTTTCCCCTTATACCGGGATATTTCTTTTTAAGGATGTATCAGGATCAGAGCTATGTTCTGGCCCTGTCCGGTGCCCCTGACTTAGACGGCATGTATCTTGGCATTGATCCAGATGGCCTGTCCCTTCGGAGCGCGGGTCCCTGGCTGCTCCTTGGCGGACAAGGTCATCGGGTGGGAGTCCAAAAAGCAGATCCTTACGATGCCCTGGCTTCCCGGGCCAGGTGGCTTTTCCCCCACGCCAGCACGGAGCTTCAGTGGTCTGCCCAGGACTGCGTGACCATAGACTCCCTGCCTTTCATCGGCCGCTTCTCCCGGAACAATCCTGACTGGTATGTGGCCACCGGATTTGGAAAATGGGGGATGACCTTGTCCATGGTATCCGCCCATATCCTGACGGATCTGATCCGCGGACGGCAGTCGCCTTATGAGTCCCTGTACTCGCCTTCCCGCTTTCGCCTGCGCCCCTCCGCGCCCAGACTGGCTGTCCACATGGCCGAGTCCGCGAAAGGGCTGACAAAAGGGTTTGGACCCGGGGTCATGAGATGTCCCCATATGGGCTGCCGGCTCACCTGGAACCCGGCGGAATTCACCTGGGACTGCCCCTGCCACGGCTCCAGGTTCGACCGCCTTGGCCGTCTGATCACCGGACCCGCACAGATTTCCTGCCGCCGTCATAAACTGATACCATAATTACACCTACCAGAAAGGAGTTTTTATGGCTTGTTCCTATAATAATCAGCCTGCCGCCACAGCCAGGCCCCAGGCACCGACCTATCCGTTCCAGTGTCCCAACACCCGCCCCGGCACTCTGGAACAGTCCCCTGTAGCCATGGCCTACGTTCCATGGCAGCAGTGGCAGCAGACCTACTCTCTGGAAAAAGGATTCGAGAGAGGAACCATTTTCCCGGATCTTGATCTGACTTTCAATATGGGGAGGTGCCATTGATGCCTGTATCTGACTCAAACCAGCTGTTATCTGTTATCAACCAGGCCAGCTTTGCCATGGATGATGTCCTTTTGTTTCTGGACACCCATCCATGTGATCAGGCGGCTCTCAACTATTATCAGTATGTCTCTAAAATCCGCCAAGATGCCAAGGAGGCCTATGAGACCAACTACGGCCCCCTGACAGTGGATCACGTTCATTCGAATCAGTATTGGACCTGGGTTCAGGGAAAATGGCCCTGGGAAGGAGGTAGCGCCCCATGTGGAATTACGAGAAACGCCTGCAGTATCCGGTAAATATCAGCCAGCCTAATCCTAAAATGGCACAGTTTATTATGAGTCAGTATGGTGGACTATATTGTAAAAACATATGATATATAGAAGGAAGTGACAAATCATTCTTTATCCCTTCCTTCTATAATTATGGAAATCAGACATCTCTATAATTACAGCATATCAAGACTTTTCAAAATCAGGACTGTCAAGTGTTCCTTTTTCTTTGATCATATGATGTCTGTTTTATAACACTCGTTCTCCATATCCCATTCCGCCACCATCAGAACCCCTCTGGGATCCGTGACCATGCATTTTCCTTCGTCGATACCCGGTTCAGGGCAAAGGAAGTACTTATGGCCATCTGGAGCGGTCTGGTATCCCGTGAGCATATAGCCCTTTTCATCAAACAGATACCAGCCAGAGGTGCCCCTGGTTCGCTCTGTAAGCCAGTACCAACCTTCGGCGGCATAGCCCCCTTTCTCAAATTGGTACCACCATCTCTTTCCATCAGCGGCCCGCAGGAATCCCTGAGCATAGGTGTTCTCCTGAGGTTCCACAAGGGAGTAATCGGGCCGTCCGTAGCCATCGATCCGGCGGCTTCCATTGATCCAGCCGACAGGATACTGCTTGTACGCCACGCAGCCTCCTTCATTTTCCAGGATCTTTTCAGAGCTGGTGTTGCCTTCCACTGTATAGACTATACCGTTTTCCACTTTATACACATACCCTGTGTGATAGACCCTGGTCCCGTTATGGAAAAAGATCTGGTCTCCCTCCTGAGGGGTCTGATGGTAGCGGCCCATCTTTTTGTAGAAACTGACAGAGGTGGGAGTGTAGGCGGAAAATCCTCCAAGCAGCTCCCTGGCCGCGTCCACCCCAAACAGATGGATCAGCACCGTGTCCACAAAGGAGTCACACCAGGGCTGTCCCTGGACATTGATTCCGATTTTCTGCCTGTAGAGATCCGCGAACACCGTATAGTTACCGTCTCCGGCATTGGTCTTAAAGTCTTCCGGGTTGTCGTAGGATCCTAGGTGATCCTTTTTATTTTTCTCACAGTACCCTACCCATTTTTTGAATTCTGGGGTGACTTTTTCCTGAATAATACCCATAGCTTTTCCTCCATTAAAAAGACCCAGGAAATCTCCCAGGCCTGAATACTGTACTGTGTCATATTTGCGTTTAGTAAAAAAATACGTATTATTATGTATTTTTATTGACATACGTATTATTACGTGGTATAATAATCTCATGATAAGGAGAGGAGTAGCAAAAATGCCAATGACACTCCGAGAGATGATTAAACATCTCAAACAAAATGGTTTTACGGAAGTAAGCCAGAACGGATCCCATGTAAAACTAAAGAACGAATCCACTGGTCATCAAACCATTGTTCCTTATCACTCCAAATCCCTCAAAAAAGGACTGGAGGAAGCAATCCTAAAACAGGCGGGACTTAAATGATCCCGCCCTCCTTTCCAAAATATCACAAGGAGGCGTTTTCATGAAGCAATATTTTTATCCCGCGATTTTTCATACCGCTGAGGAAGGCGGTTTCTGGGTCTCCTTCCCTGATCTCCCTGAATGTCTGACAGAAGGAGATACCATGGAGGGAGCGTATGAGATGTCTGTTGAGGCTCTTGGTCTCTCCATAACTGACCGTCTCAACAATCACGAGACACTTCCAACGCCTTCTGCCCCCGGACAGATTCCTCTGGAGAATCCAGACAGCCATCTTGTCATCGTCCAGTTTGACCTGGAGGCCTATCAGAAAAAGCATAACTCTAAGGCCGTGAAAAAGACTTTATCTATCCCGGAATGGCTCAACGAGGAGGCTATAGCTATGGGAATCAACTTCTCACAGGTTCTCCAGGAGGCTCTGCTCACTAAAATACAATCCAGATAAGGTCTGCCGCCTGTCCTCGCGCAGGCGGCTTTGTCTTGAATCTTGAGTCTCCAGACTCTCGTCAGTGCGATTATTCCAGTTTTGTCTTGTCCTCCACCTGTCCCTTGATCATTTTGGCCAGTGGCATTAAGAACGGAGGGATCGCTATTCCAATATCAATCAGATTTTCCAGGATCGAGATGATCTCATTACAGATCAGCCAGACCGCCACCACAGTGGCGATGATGTAAGGCGGCGACACACTCAGCCCCATATATTGTACTGTGTATTTAATCAGCGAGTCCATCATACAGCCTATAATGATCAGAATCCACATGCCTACTTTTTTATAGATTCCCCGGATCCCCTTGTAACTGCTCACTTGTTCCGCCCGGTATTGTGACGCCATGATTCCGGTTATGTAGTCGGTCACGTTGCCGACCACCAGGAGCGCCACTGGCAGAGCCAGGATCCCTAAAGCGCTGAACAGGGCGCTCCACATCGTGATAAATATGGCTTTTACTTTCTGCATATAAATTCTCCCTTCTCTTTTATTTTCCCATATAAAAATGAACCCACGCACGCAGGTTCTCTTGGCTTGATAATATGTGGTTCGCGTGATCCTTCCCCACGTTATAATATCCTGTAAGGAAAGTCAGAGAGCTAAGGCGGGGACACCCTGGGGGATTTCGGTTTCTCCGTAGATGATGTTCCAGATCTTTCCTGTAAGATCGTAGATGATTAACGCTTTCATTCATTAAATTCCTCCTTTTATTACTTTAAATATCCAGTTAATACATAATCATATTGTGTACTCATATAGGTAACTGGAAGAACAATGTTTCCAGTATGGTTAGCCCATGCTACATACATATTTTTACTGTCATAATTAAAAAACCTTGTATATTGACCATTACTATGCATCATAATAATATGCCAGGGATCTTGCGTTATGATTTCATATACTTCTTTTTTATTGGTGAAGCAAGCAACCCCCATAGGAACAAAATTCTTATCAACCGGTATTGATATGGCAACCATGGTTAGTTCAGTTCCGAAGTCGTCATATGAGTCAACAGCCGCGTTTCCGGAGGTCTTAGATCCAGTATATGTTTTAAATACTGAAACTCCATTTACAGTCACAGTTTCTAATACTTTTCCGCTATCTGGATATACTGTCTGAGCAGACGCACCTGGCGTAATTGTCTTACTTTGAGCTGGACAGCCAACATATGGACTACCGCTATAATATCCACTTGGGGGAGTCATAGCAAAAAGGCGCTCCCCACTCTTTGCGGAATTATTAAACTGTGTATTACTTCCTTTATGAATTGCTATTGTTGGATAAGAAGAACTAATTCCGCCAATAGTAGAATCTACCGTAGCTCTATTAGTCATAGTTCCAGTTACTTTGGAACCATTAACCCAAGCTGTCTTACCACTAAGGATATGTCCCGCTCCTGCGTCCGCGCTTGTCTGAGACGCTAGGGAGTTGGCCGTGACCTTCCCAGATCCATTATGATATCCCGCTGGAATGGTATAAGACCCCCCGCAGTTCAAGCTGGAGGTCTTAGCCCCCTGATTAGCCATGGTACCGGTCACCCGGTTTCCATTGACCCATGCCTCATACCTGGTAAGCACCTGTCCAGCCCCAGCCGCTGTCTTCCCCGACTGTACCCCCGTCTGAGACGCTAAGGAATTGCCGGTAATCTTACCAGAGCCGTTATGGTACCCAGCAGGGATCGTATAGGTGCCGCCACAGTTCACGGAACCGGTCACGGCCCCCTTATTGGCCATGGTCCCCGTCAGCTTGCTCCCCTTTACCCAGGCGGTCTTTCCGCTCAAGATATCCCCAGCGCCCGATGTGGCGTCTGTCTGGGACGCCAAGCTATTCCCGGTCACTTTCCCCTGGCCATTATGGTAGCCCGCGGGAATTGTATAGGTGCCGCCACAGTTTACTCCCGCTGTCTGGGCCCCCTGGTTCGGCATGGTCCCAGTGACCCGGCCCCCGTTCACCCAGGCCTCGTAACCGGTAAGGACTTGGCCAGCCCCAGCCGCCGTCTTTCCGGACTGTACTCCCGTCTGGCTGGCTAAGCTGTTCGCTGTCACCTTTCCGGAGCCGTTATGATAACCCGCCGGGATGGTGTAGCTTCCCCCAGCGTTGAGCCCCGAGGGAGCCACCGCCCCCTGGTTTGGCATGGTGCCGGTCCGTCTCGCCTTGGCGTCCGTGTTATAGTAGGTCTTCCCAGCGAGTACCTGGGAGTCCGCCGCGTTTCCGGTCAGGGCCAGGGTCCCGGTCAAGGGTTCCCCATCTTGGCCCACAATCACCTTTCCCTGAAGGACATCTCCAGCCGCCGCCGTGACCACGTCCAGGTCCGCTCCTCCCGCCCCTCCGGGCATCCAGATCCTTCCCATCACATCACTCCTCTCAGCCCTATGGTAATATCCACCACGGGCTTTTTATATACCTTAAAGGTCGCCGTCCCGTCTCCCAGCGTCCCTGTGCCGCCGCAGATGATCCCATAGGCTTTTGTGTACGCCTTCTGCGCCTCTAAGGTGGCTCCGTCCGCCAGGGCGCTGACCATGACCGGTTCCATTCCCTCCCTGGCCCCATTTACCTGGACCGTCTGGGTATAGGGAGCCGCCGACCCGCCCCAACCAGCCGCTGTCAGGGTCACAAGGGCCACACGCTCCTGGCGCTCCAGTTCCGACTTGAGGTACACCTCATTATTCAATAGCGGCTCAATCACATTGCTGGCCATCTGAGCCCCATCAGCGTCCGTCTCCCTGGTCCACCGCTCCACCTCCAAGGTAAACTCCGGGGGATTTTTAATAATAAAAGCCATATATCACTCCTCCTAAAAGATCTCGTCCATGTCATAAATTTGGGGGATATCCGCGTCCTTGCCCTTCCGCAAAAACGTCCGGTACGCCACCAAATCCCCCTCCGCGTCATACAGCCCCATCTCCGAGATCTCCTCACCGGACAGTTCCCCCGCCTCCAGGGTGGCCGTGTACCTGCAGGTGGTCCTCTCCTCGTTTGTGTACTCATGAGACTCAATGTCCTTTATCAGCAGCTCGTTATACAGGCCAATCTCATTGCCAGTGGTGGCTATAGGCTGGCCCTCCCCATCAACCCCGCCGTTTCCCCAGGCCATTTTAATGATGGCCGGCAGTTCCGCGTCCCCCACATGGGCCATGCAGATCTTCCTTCTCCCTGTTACCGTGATGACTCCCTTATTATCCGCCATCTTTTATACCTCCTCATCATCTTATTTCCGCACCTCCGTTGAGTTTCCGGCTTCCATTTAGTTTCCAGCCGCCGCTCATACGGTTCTTGTTATAAATTGTGATGTCTCCCACTCCCGCCGTACAAGCGGCTGAGGCCCTGACACGCAGCTGTTCCTTTGACTCCGCCTCATGCCCCGCCATAGACTTGACCGTTATTTCGGTACGGGTCCGGGCCTCTTCCCTTGCCTCCGTCTGGACACACACCTGGGTCCTCTCCCCCGTCGACTCCCCCGCCTTGGTCTGGATCCTAATCTTTTGACTTGTGACCGCCTGGCAGTCCGCGGCGGTTCTCACTTGGAGACTTGTCCCGCCGTGGATACCCTCCGGGATTCCCGCCCTGGTCAGCAGATGGATCCGTGACACCTCTTCCACCGCCGCCTTCGCGCCAGCCCGGAACCGGACCGCCACGGGATACAGATCCATGGTCTCCTGGCTGTCATAGCCGCTCAGCTTCCTGCCGCCGTTCAGCTTCCATCTCCTATCCAACCTAAGCTGGGGGAGATTGAATCGTGGGTAGAAAGCACAGCGGAAAGTTATGGCGTTTTCATAACGAATAGGAACACCGAAGTAGTACCCAATCCGTATTCCGACGAGATGGGCGCTTAACTTTTTATACCATCTGATTCTTTTCCATATGTCATGAATATCTACGGGAATATCAGAATCTCCCAACTGCAGTCTAACCCGAAAAGTCCCCGGGACTCCTCCAAATTGAAACCACTCTTCCAGCTCCCCTTTTCCAAAAACAACTTGGATCAGCTCTTCCACCGCCGACACTGTGCCGCTTTTAAAATACCAAGCCAACGAATTTCGAATCATTTCCCGCTTTATTTCTATGGGTAGGGATTCCTCATAATATTGACATCGCGTTTCTATGGACAGAAGATCCAGGAGAAATTCCGGTAATGTGTCTATGTTTCCGTATAAAGCACTGCTTGCCACATACTGGGAAAACTTTCTCATACCCATCTGAAACGCGTAGCTGATCGCCTGGACATCCGTATTTTCTTTTATGTAAGCAGGCAATACGGAGGTCAGTTCGGCCTCCTGTAGTTTAATCATCTTCCAATCCTCCATACAATACTTCCGACTCAGTTAAAGACGCTACTGAACCTTCTGGAATCGCGGTATAAAGCGGCTCTGTAACCTCTATCCTCTTCGCCCCCGCTGACATAACCCGGCGTATTAGTTCGCTTGGATTAATGTCTCTCCCCATTTTTGATTTCTGCCATATTTGATATTCCTCTACCGCTCTCTCTATAGCCTCCCTGATCACGTTTACGCGGCTGCTGTCACTGGCATTGATAAAATATTTTATTTTGGCGCGATAAGGTATCTGATCTGGGGCTGAAACTTCCACAAAATCTGTTATCGGTCTGACCGATGGTGAAAGAAGATACCTCCTAAGATCAGCTATTGATTCTTCCCCCGGCACCATACCCTCTTTCAATAGGTAACGTACTAATACCTTGCACGGCTCCGGACTGGTTATCTTGACATCCGTTATTTCATGGTTAAACTCCCTTACAAAAAATTCATAGGCGTCAATTGTCCCCGCTGAAGAATAAGCCGCAGGGGCCTCGTAAATTCTTTCTCTTAACGATTCATCGTCTTCCATGTCCGCCCCATTCTCGGGAACCGTGATATTCTCCACAGAATCAATAAACGGTACTGGATCCACCATTGTTTTAATCTCCCCAATTCCATAAATGTTCCCTGCCATTCCAGCGGTCAAACAAGTTGCCTTCACCTCCACGCCTTGTTCCCCTGCCCGAATCTCTGTATAAGAATCTGTGGCAAAATAAACCCCGTCTCCTGAAGTCAACCTGATTCCCTGGGGTATACCTGTCGCGACATCTCTCGCCTCATTCATGAAGAACCGAACCGTAACAGTCGCTCTTTGGGCTTCCCTTCTGTAAATATGCTTTAGCGCCCCTAAGCTCTCCAGATATTTTCCATGGCTGTACTTTAATAATCCCATTTTTCCGGTATTATCCAAAAACATAAGCCACTGAAAAATAAAATAGGCCCCGGTCTGTAAGAGTATCCTTCTGTCATCCGCCATGCCAAGAGACACGGTTTCCCCAGTCAACTCCTCTTTTTTCTGTTTAAACCATGATATCATCTCGTCTTCCAGGCGTTTTATGGTATAGTTATCAATAAAACTAATATCTGGGTAATCCTGGATCACTTTTATTGCTTCAGTGTTCATCTTCTTTATCCCTTCTTTCCAAGGTAACGTCCACAATAACATTCCCTTCCCCATCATAGCGGAAGGCCACCTCATCCACAGACACCCTTGACTCAAATTCCTCCACTTTTTCAATTAAATTCACCGCGTAATCGTTCTCCATGCTTGGCGGAATTTGGGATAACGCCCTCCAGGATAAACCCAGCCCGCGGTTTAGAGGAATTGATCCTTCCGGAATGCTGGAAAGATTCACCAGATTTTTTGAGATTTCTTGTATTTGCTTAGGGGAAAATCCATCCTTGTATGTAAATTCGAATTTCACAGACTTCTCCCGCCCCTCTAGTTATATTCTGTCATGGTGACGTTGATTGTCATGGAAAAAACTTCTCCCCTTTTCAGCACAATATCATACGCGCTGCTTATACTGGTAATCATGGCCTTGCTCAGGATTCTCCTCCCCCCGATTACCAGAGGGGCTATCACCCCGGCGTTCATCTGTCTGTATAGCTTTTCCTCCTGTTTACGGGGCCGTACTCCCAGCAAGGCGTTTAGTTCCATTTTAAATGTTACTGTCTGTAGATCCGGTCCGATAAATTCCATCTGTGGCTTTCCGTTTATCAGACTATGTTTTGATGTCCTTACCGTTCCTTTCCTGTTCATATCCGCAAAAGTCAGCACGGTATCATCACTGACCCGGAACTTAATATATTGTCCCCAGTTTCCGATCTTCGCCATAGCGCGCCTCCATCAGTCCAGTCTTGAAAGTTTCGAGATGATGTCTTTTACGGAGATAGAGCCACCGGAGTCTCTCAATACCATGTTCCCATCTATAACGCTGATCCCAGCAGTCGGCACACTTCCGGTGACCGTGTATCCTCCTATAATGACACCTGCGGATCCGCCATTAGACAGATGAAACACCAGCACCGCATCCCCCTTTTTTAATTCCTGGCATAGCCCAAATGGAGCGAACACCGGAAGGCTCACCGTCACTTCCCCATTCCGGTCTGGATAATAGACAGAGGCCATCCCTGTGTCTGAATTAAAAGCGCTCACGAATCCTATCCTGTTTTCGCTTCTTTCCATCCTGAATTCTCCTCTACAACCTATCAAAAATCCGGTATCCAGATATGCTCATAGTATAGCCTCCCGCGCCTGTAACCCGATGTTGTACTTTATCTACAAAGTATTTCCCATTGCACCGTCCAAGGCCATATATCCCTATGTTACAAGTAGCTACCACGTCAGGGTTTGCCATAGCCGTAAAGGATATGGTCACAGCTTTCTCATTGGCGGAGTTAACTTTGGATCTGGCGATTCTCAGCGCGTCGCCCTCACTATCCGCTCTCTCATTGATATACAGGAGCCTTGGCCCCTGTCCGATGGTTGTCTCAATAGTTTTCTTTTTCTCCGGTATCGTGTAGGCAATCGTAGCTCCTGTGTACGTCCCGTTGAGTGTGGTATTCCAGCTCCACTCTTCCAGGTCTTTTTCCCAATAGTCCGCCACCGTTCCTTTCGTTTCGTAGGTTATTTTATCAAATATGATAATATCTTTTTTATAAACTTTCAGAAACATTCCCTGCCTTTCGCAGATCTCCCGCAAAAACTCGCTGTCCGCCTGCCTGCTTTGCTCAACCTTCTCCATGACCGGCTCTTCCCCGTGGTAATATAGCTCCCGCATTCCGTATTTTGTTATCATCTCCTGAGCGATCTGCTTTAATGTTACTTTCTCCCACGTCTTTGACACAGGGCTTGTCTGGAATGATTCCTCAGCCGGTACTGACACACCCCTGATGACACACCTTCCCGGCATTCCTGAGTATGTCAGATCGTCTAACGTAAAATTCCCGCAATGGTACCTTAAGCGGTCTCCCTGTTTTTTCCAATTACTCAGCCATAAAGTTACATCAAGATCGTGTCCTTTTTCTGGCGTGAAGCTCCTTCGCAACCAATCAGCGTTCCTGCCTGAGAACACAAGATTGATCTCATCTGACACGCCCGAGGAATTATCTGTATAGGATAGGCTCTCTAAGATGGTAGAAAGACCAACTTCCTGACTATCGTATAATACTTGACACCGAACATTTCTTGCCTTATCCATCCAGGGCAGCCCTCCATTCCGGATAATCGCTGTGGATGGTATCATTTCTCTTGATATCCGCGTCTGGAACCTGAAGCGTGATCTCTGCTGGAAATACAAAATAATCCAGCAACTCTCTGTTCGCGTCCATAAGAATATCGCAATGATGTTCATCTCCATAGATCTCATACGCGATTTGATCCCAGGTCTGGCCACTGACCGTTGAGTATGTTCTCTCCATCTCCAATCCTCCTCTAAAACGCCAATCTACGATTCGTCTTATTATACAGATCCATAAACTTGGCAAAGCGCTCATAACCGTCATCCGCGGCGCTCCTGACAGTGTCTTCACCAGCTCCATAGATATGAAAGACTGGGGAATAATTTATATTCCGCTCACTATTGTCGGAATTCGATATGTTGGACACATTTGAGGCTCCGCCTCCCAGTATTCCCAGTTCCCGTCCCGTCTGCTCCCAGATAGAAGCAGAGCGTTCTGACCGGTCAAGAGGGATAAAGGCTTCCGGTCCCGCTTCCGCGAATACCCCATAATGAGGAGTGTCAAATATTCCTCCCTCGGCATGGGGGATCAGCCTGTCTTTCGGGCTATACCTTTTGCTTTTCTTTTCCCCGTCCCCATCCATGGTTACCTGTAAATCCATGTTAATCCTGGAGGCTACGCTGAATATTCCAAACTTATCTTTAATATACCGCTCTACACGGGAATGCACCCCATCAATTTCATTTTCTATGACGGCCACATTTCCAGACAGCCCTTCCGCCACGCTCTCTGGCAACACGTATCCCGCATCGCGCATCGCGTTTACCGTTTTTTGATATTCCCCATTAGACAGGGTATTGGCCCCAATGTAGGACCACATGGCGTCTTGTGAGCCCACGATCGCTCCTATAGCCGACATGTCGGAAATCGCGTTCACCAATGTCTCTGGTATCTCTTTACCCGCCGCCATATACTCTTCTTTAAGCTCTTCTAACTGTTTTAGCTCCGGTTCCATGGCCTCCCACAATTCTCCCATAGCGTTTTTCGCGTCTTGTGGTATTTCCGCTGAAAAGTTGTACATGACAGAAGTAAATGCGTCAAAAGACAGGTCCGCGTCACCTTCGGCCTTAAGATAGTTTGCCATGGCCTCGTCTATATGCTCTTTAAGACCTGGTAGCGCTTGGCTCAGTTCTGCGTCGTACTGCTTATATAGTGTCTCTGTCTGGAAACTTGCCGCCTTCAATTGGATCTCTCCTACTTGCTCCAGATAATTGCTCTTGAATTCCTCCACCATGGCCTCATACTGTTCAGTATCAATAGCGCCCTCTTCCAACTGAAGCTTCGCGCCAGCGATATTCATAGTGAGGGATTCCTCCAAATTCTCGGATGCGGCTTCTACCTGTTCCTGGATTTCCGCCTGAAGGTTCTTGTAGGTTTCCGCATCCAGCTCGCCTCCGCCATATTTGATCCCTATGGTTTCCATCTTAGCCTCAAACTGACTGCTTGACAGCTTCGCTGTTATGTCCGCCATTTTCCCTTGCAGTTCCTGGATAGTCTCTATTTCTTCCATAGACAGCACGCCATCTTTCATACCTTCCGCATACGCCTCTCCAAGCTGTTCCCCATACTCTTTCAGCTCTGCGTTCAGGCCGTCATAGAAACTATTAAATTGGCTGATAATCTCTCGCCCTGCCTCATCATCATCTGTCAAAACCTGGAGGTTTAGGTTCATGGCATACTGCTGCTGTTCTCCAAGACTAACCGAGTTCTGGATATAATCCTCAATCCGCCTTCCATACTCATCCATGTCCGTTTCCGATAACTGGAATCCCATACTGACCTTCCAATTTAGCTTATCCAGGGTTTTCTGACTGTTCTTCAGGCTTTCAGCCAGGTCCTTCACTTTCTCCAGCTCATCTATGGCCATATTTAAATTATCCAGCTGACCATTGTCGATGATCTGTCCCGCCGTTTCCTTCAGCTCGCTTAATGATAAGTTAATATCCCCAAAGTGCTCCGCAAGGTTCTGACGTTTTAACTGTGCTTCCGCTGTCTTCACCTTTGCGGCAATCCCTACAATGGCTCCTCCCGCCATAGCGGCTATGCCCACCGCGGCTGTTACGGGATTGCTCATCATCGCCACTTTCAAAGCGTTCATAGCCTGAGCCGTATCTGTAATGGTTTTGGCTACTTTCAGCGCCGTGATGGTAGTTCCTATGGCCGCCAGGCCTCCGGCGATCACATCCGGGTTCTCGATCATCCACCTGCCGACTCCCAACAAAGGTTCCGCAAATCCGCTGACAGCTTCCTTTGCCTCAATCATATTCCGCTTGATGGTTGGGATCGTCTTTTCCAGCCCTTCCGCCAGACTCCCCGCGAAATCATACACCAGCTGGGTTCCTGACTGGGTAAGATTTCTCAGCGGTTCCTGTAGGTGGTCGTAGATCTGGATTCCCGCGTCTTCCAACGCGGAATTCAAGATAGCCACATCCCCCTGCAGATTATCCAGCTTCGTCTGAGCCATCTTTTCCAACGCGCCGCCGGCGTTGCTGAGTTTATCTTCCAGATCTTCCCACTCGGTCCTTCCTTCTGCCACCGTCGTATTTAATCCGGCCATCAGGTCATTGAGGGCGTCAATGTGGTTTTTCCCGCCAATGGCCGCAAGAGCCGCGTTTTGCTCCTCTTCCGTCATATCCGCGATACGAGTGTTAATCAATCCTAGCGTTTCCTGGAGCCCAATGAATTTTCCTTCAGCATCGAACGCGGATATCCCCAATTCCTCCATCTTTTTGCCAGCTTGTCCGGTGCCGCTTGTCAGATTGATGAGGACAGCGCTTAGAGCGTTGCCCGCCTCAGATCCCTTGATGCCGCGGTTGGCCAGCACACCCAGAGCCGCCGCCGACTCCTCCAGTGGGATATTTAAGTTGTTCAGGGTGCCTCCCACTCCGATATACGCCTCCATCAGCTGCTGGGCTGTCTGATTCGACGCGTTATTGGCCTTGGCCGCGATATCCAGATACCCTTCCAGCCCTTCCACCTCTACTCCCAGGGCTGACATGGAATCCGTCACCAGGTCAGAGGTAGTCGCCAGGTCCAGGGCTGTCGCTTCCGATAATCTGAGGATTCCCGGAAGGCCTTCTATCTGCTCCTCTACCGTCCAGCCCGCAAGAGCCATGTATTCCAGGGCGTTGGCGCTTTCCGTGGCTGTTTTTGAGGTTGTTCTCCCCATCTCCATAGCCGCTTCCCGGGCCCTGGCGAACTGTTCATTTGTGGCATCCGCCGTAGCGGACCAGGAATCCATGGCGGTCTCAAACTCTTGTCCTACATTTACGCTTGCCGCTCCCACAGCCACCGCTGCCGCCGCCGCGGCTGTCATGGCTTTCGCCGTGGTCATCACCGCTGACTTGGCCCCATTCCACGCCGCGTCAATGCCTGGTCCCGCTTTTTCCATAGCCTGGTTAAAACTGACCTGATCCGCGTTAGCCGCTGCCGCCTCCTTGGCGATATCCTTCAGCTGTTTTTTCGTCAGATTGCAGGTGTTCCCAAAAGAGGAATCCATCATTCCAGCAATCTGTATGGCCAGTTTATACTCCTTTGAGTTTGCCATTACCCGCCTTCCCCCTTTTGGCTACTGTTTCAGCGATCTTATACAGTTCATCCAAAGGCAGGCCCAAAAGGAAATCCAGGCCTGTCCTGGTAATGAGACTGATGGTGACAGCGCATTTTCTTATCATATCCGCCTCGCCCGCTTTTAACCCTTGGCGTAAAAAAAAGCCGTGACCATCTCCCTCAGACGGATGCTGTCTCTGGCCTTCATCCGATTACAGAAATCCTCAGGCTTACGGTTTACCCTGGCGGCCACCAGCATCGCGTATTGTCTGGTTATGTCAGGTCTTGATCCTGTATAGCCCAACCCGGTCATCTGGCGATCCAGGTTACACATATCCATCCCTGTCAGGTCAAATATTCCAGACAGGTCAATCTCCTTGATCTCCACATCATCATACAAAAACGGATCGGACAGTTCCAGCTTTAACTCAACCCTGTCTTGTTCTTTCATGTTCCCCACCTTTCTTTCAACACAGCCGCCTCACCTTTTCCAAATAGTCTACGCCATCAATCATGTAAATGCTGTTAAGCTTATCCAGCTCAATCAGTTTCTTTCCGTCTATCTCATAGATAACGGTAGTGGCCTCGATAACCACGCTGGCCCCCATGGTCTGCCCTAAGACTAACCTTCCCGGATTGGTGTCCAGGGCTCTCCCTTTTATCAAATACCGCAGTCCCGCGTAATCCGACAGTCCTGTGGATTTATTTGTCACCTGGATAGCTCCGCGGATATTTAAGGTGGTAACTTTCATCGGATTTGCCAAGGCGAACATTGGTTTATACGCTATCCGAAACGGAACCTCCTGTTTAATAGAATCAAAATGCCCTACCACAGGGACATCATAAGATCCAGGCATTCCCGCGCCGGTAATCGTGGCGACCTTGCTGGCCAACTTCGCCAGGTCCATCTCGTCCGTTATGCCGATTACTTTACTGCCAGCCCCATCATATACATTAAAGCCGGTGATGACTTCCGGTACAATCATATCTGTAAATTCCATATTTACACACCTCCCAAAGCGCTTTGCAGGATTGATGGGTTAAATTCGATATCATTCCGGATATACTCCGCTGGCGTCCAGAACGCGATCTGTGTGCTGAAGATAATTCGTCCATCAAGTATGGAGCTGGCGGGATTATCCTCCTCATTGTATCGGATCTGACCTCCCGCGATATATCCGGTGTTGCTTAAACTATTTAAGTACTGATTCTCCGCGTCTACCACAGTCTCAATCAATCTTGGATTCATGGGGTCGTCCACTTTATCCTTGTATGAGAGAATAAAATGATTCCTGTACCAGCTCATCATCCTCCTGCAGCAGATCCATCGGTCTTTTGGATCCGTGACAGAAGGGTATCCGGCTGTGTTATTTCCCCACGCGCGCCACCCATTGTCATTGACAGCTGTTACAATGCCATAAGAATTGATAAGCTCCGCCTGGGCTGTATCCAACAATATCTCCGTCCCATCCTCAAGTACCGCGGCGCTCATGTTCAGCAGCTCATTTGATGGGCTTTTTGCCGGGATATCACCGTTCACGGCATCCGTATAGGCCGTCATCGCCGCCCACACAGCGGAATAATCATACACCGCATCCCCCAGTTTTACTTTCGGCCACAGCAGGATCCCATGCCTGCTTATAAAACCTTGCCGCTCTTTTCCCTCTTTTAAGTCGCTGTAAACTGTATTCCCCCCGGTGTCCATATCCACCACGCACTCGCATGTAAAGGTTCCATTCAGCTCCTCGGTCTTGGCCGCCAATGCCGCCGCCACCTCTGGCTCCTTTGACCATTTAGGAGCCAGGAGCAGGCCCGGAACCAGGCCGAATTTCGGATATACCTGGCGAACCAGCTCAATTCCGCTTTCTTTTCCCGTGGCCACATTATATCCACCAATGATGTCCTCTTTCGTAACCTTAGACGGATCCAGCTGTGTTCCTGTCAGTTTCAGCCTGTTCGCTCCATTGGTCTTTTCTGAGGACAGAAGGCTGACAGCCAGGCCGCCGACCGTGTTAAACTCCACTACATAGTCTTTATCCCGTTCTAGTTCCGTCTCTCCCTCTTCCCCTGTGACTGATACCTTAAGGTCTTCCAGAAAGATTCCTATATCCTCTACGGTGGCGATCCTGGAGGACACCAAAATATCTTCCCTGGAATATTCTTTTTTGTGCTTTCGCGGATCCAGCACATTAATGAATATCACAGGGCTAACCGGGAATACCATAAAGCTGGCGTTTATAGATTGGCATAGCGTATAGTTCTCAAAATCCGTACAATACCCAAGCTGGCTGGCCGCCTCGTTATATGTACGCGCGATCACTGGATTGTTGACCGCTTTTAACGGGTCATCCGCCATATTCACCGGCGACAGGCCAATCACAACCTGGAGCCCAGCGGTACCGCTGACTGGTACCGCAAGCGGGGTATTTTTCTCAAATGTGTCGATTCGATGCGAATAGGTCATATTCTTTTACTCCCCTTTCTTTAAATAATCTTCTGCGATCCGGTAAATCCTGTTTCGAGCGGAATCTTGGTCCAGAAGCTCCTGGTTTGCTTTCGGAAGCTCCGCTATGGAAACCAGCAGTTCTTTGAATGGCGGCTTTTTCTGTATGATTTCTTCCATGGCGGGCGGAAGACCATGGTTGTAGATCGTCCCTTTTGTCGCGCCTTTGAACGTAGGTCCCACATAGACTACTATTTCCGGATCCTTCACAGCCTGAGGGGACACCTTAAGCGCTGGTTGCACTGGTGCAATTTTTTTGTCACTCATAAATATGGATTCTCCCTTCCAATTCCGGTAAACTCAAAAGTCATGGACATCGCTCCAAAAAAGTACGGGTGAGTATCCTCTTCCTGCATGGCCCACTCAATTTCTCCTTGGCATACATACTGCTGATCCAGGATCGGTTCCTTAGCAAACCGTTCATATATTCTCTGGATCAGATTTAGGATCTCCTCATGGCCTTTATTTTCTTCTGAGTCATTAAAAATGCCAAAGCAGACCGCCGTCCTGACTGCCTGCTTGTTTCCTGTTTTCTCCATCGTTCCCCCATCAATCTTAATGACCGCCCATGGGCAATGAAAGACTGGGGCCTCCTCTTTTTCTATGTAATCAATGGAGTCTCTTTCCAGATTGTCGTCAAGGATTTCCGCCCTCTGGATGGGCAAGTTCTGGCAGTACGCGCGAATCCGTGCTGTTTTTGCCGGCTTCCCCTCTTTCCTTGGCACTTGAAACAACATGTCCTCCGCGATCCTCTCCACCTCCCGCGCCAGGGCTTTTTGGAACAAGAGCGGTGTCTTAGACGCCTCCATGCTTATCCCTCCTTGAGTACTTTTTCCATGATTTTGTTGATCTCCTCATGAAGACGGTCAGAAATCTCATCCGCGTCGTAAACATTCGCTGCCATGCTGGCCTTGGAAGGCGAATACCAAACCCGGAGCTTCTCATAATGAGGTTTTTTAGGTTTTCCGGCGAATTTATCCGCGTTCACTCCTGGTATCCGGCTGACTACCGCTATATGCCCACTTTTAAATTCAACCGCGAAACCCTCGTCAAATTTCTTTGCCCCACCTTTCAGAACATTCCCTTTAGGCCTGGCTGTCCTAAATTTCCCTCTTTTTGTGTAGGGACTTCTGACTTTTAAGCCTGTCACATGGAAATCCTTTACTTCATGTATGGGGGAGGAAAATATGACCGTCGCTGTCACAGATGACGCAGTAGCTTTCTCAATCCTGCCGCTGTCCAACACCTCCCCTTTTCTCGCCGCCTTCCCCGCATATCTCTGTGACATCTTTTGAGCCAGAAGCTTCCTGGCCTTTGTCGCCGTGTTGTTAACCGCTGTCTTTAACACGGATTCTTCCGACTTTTCCAATGTACGCAGGCTCTGTATAATCTGGCCATAATCTGTCTCATTGACTTGCACCCGCAAATTCATGATCTCACCGCCCCTAAGGTGATGGAATAGATCCCGCCCTCGTCAACCGCATCCTCAACCTGGTAGGTACTCCCGTCCAGTGTCATGTTCCGTCCGATCAACGGCATCCTTCCAAACTCGCTCCGGGCCGCGTAAACAATAACCTGCTTTTCGTAGATACCGTCAACGCGTCCTTTCTCGCTCTGCTTTTTTGACCGTTCAACCACTTCCAGGCCATCTACAATAACCGTCATCTGCCTGCCATCCACTGTATGCCGCTCACCAAATTCCTCCGGATTCAAAAACACTCCCCGGATATCTCTGGCCGCAAGCTCTTTAAAGCCCATTCCCATGCTGTTTCCTCCTCTGACAGGATTTACCCAAGAAGTTTCACAAGCACGACAGTATCACCCTGCTGTGCCCCTGCGGCCGCATAGCCGGCGGGGACATAAGAGACTGTCTCACCTCCGTCATCCGCGGCATCTTCCTTTTCTTTGTCCGTGATCCCAATCCCGTCAAAAAATACCGCCGTCCCCATAAGAATAGCGGAATCTCCAGTCTTAGGGATCTCAAAAGCCCCGCAAACATGAATGGACCCCGTTTTCCCGGGAGGGATCTCCGTCCCTGCCACTCCGATCCTGGTGATCAGCGGAATTACTTCTCCCGCCCTGATGATGTCTTCCGTGCCGTTAAAATAGTCCAGGGTCTCCCCTCTCTGTACATATCTCGCTTTGCTCATACGCTCCTCCTTTTATCCGATGGCAACCCCGGGATTTTTCGCTATCCCGCGGAAGTCTCTTACACTGATTCCCCAGTCCAGATAAATATCCCATGTAAATCCAAGCATTCCCGGTGTCTCCATTCTGCGGATCGTCGGCATTTCCTGGCCATTGAGATAATCCACCTGAATCCCCCTGGAGCTTGTAGGATCTGCGATCATAAACCATGGGCAGGCATCCTTTTTAGCCATGACGTTGAGTACCGGGGACTGCACTACTTTCAGGGGATAGTTGTACAGTGGGTTTGCGTCGTTGTTGCTGGAGCCTGTCACCTGGGCAGACCGCAGGATAACCGCCATGGCAAATTCATACCCCATGGGCAGCACAATCGTCCTTGGTGTGATGTAGATGGCTTCACCAAACTGATCCGTCTGCCCCTGCATCAGAAGGATAATTTCCTGGATAGATTCCTGTGTCGGCTTTGAGCCTTTATCTATCACGTTTTTATGTTCTTTTCCAAACAACGGCTTGTCATCAAAAATCTTTTTATTGTCAAACAGGATCATATAAACCTGCTTGTCAATGGTCTTTTTCGCTCTGGTGGCATATAACCCGGGCACCTGCGTGAGAAACCCTATATCGTCATTAATGAACGCCTGACGAGTCATGCTGAACTGCTTTCCATAGGTATCCAGCTTCCTGCTGGGCAGCAGCTCGGTCCTGGGGGCATCCGCCTTAATCTCCCCATTCTCCGGCACCTTCAAGAAGTCGCCCACCCCTCCAATGACATATTCATGATCCTTTGTCTCCTTAAAGTCGCTCAGGCTCCCTTTTGTGGTAAATTCCTGGAAGGTGGTTGGCACCTGATTGTACAGATACACGATACTCTTCCTGATCGTATTGTCCATGATGGCCGGAAAGGCCGCTGAGGGATTATAAAATTGTCGGCACAGTTCCGCGTACATATCGCTCTTATCCATCCGCAACAGCTCATTTACTCCCCATCCTTCTCTGGATAGACATTCTATGCCCAGATCCCGCAGGCTCATCCCTCGCATCTGTACGGCTCCTGGCGCGGCTCCTGTGGGAATCCCCGAACGTACCAAAAGGGCATCTGCCGCGCCGTCCCGAAACTTATCCCCTTCATCAGCAGTCACCCTCACAGTGATAGGGGCTCCTCCCCTCTTTAACTTTTCCAGAATCGCCTCTCTCACCTGGTCCATGGTATGTCCCTGGCGGATATGCTCAGAGGGATCCATCTGGAATTCCTGGCAGATGGCTGTAATGTCCTGAGCCCTCTGCCGCTCCTCCTCTACCGCCCTCATCACCGCTTCCTGTTCTGAGGCATTCACTCCAGCTCCTGTTCCCTGCCCCCGCTGCCCTGGCCCCTGGCTTCTTTCCTCCTCCTCAATCTCCCGAGAAAGACTATCAATTTCCGCCTGCAGGCTGTCGAACCGCTTGTTCTCCTCCGCTGTCATCTCTCTCCCCGCGTTTTTAGCGCCCTCTACCAGCGCTTCTTGGGCGGCGATCTTAGCGGCCCTTTTTTCTCTCAGTGTCATATTCCTGCCTCCTTGCCAATATTTTGATTTATTTGGAGCTGCCGCTCACGCAAAGAGGGTATCTTCTCCCTCTCCGCTCCCGCGGCCGTAAAACCATTTTCCAACTCCCGCCCAACGCCGACCGTGGGATCCGCTGGCACGGATACAATGGATATCTCGTATGGTATCCATCTTTTGGCGATACTGCACGGTCCCGTAAAGCGTCCATCCGCTGACTGCTTTGCCGTGGCGACCTCCTCCCAAACATCTACAAGATATCCAACAGACACCCCTTTTAATGTGGATCCCTTCACTTTTTTGTAGATATCATCAGACCTCTCATCCTCATCAAATCGTATCCTCGCGTGTCCCCGGCTGCCATTGATCCACGCTTTTTCTATTTTCGCGATCACGCGATCCCGATTGTGGTTAAACAGGACGCACCCAATGCTGTTAAGGCGTTCTAAGTCCACGCAACCTTCTGAATGATCCAGGATTTCCACTCCCCACCATCTGCTATATGGCTCTTCGGAAGAAAATGAAAGCTCCACCACCCTCTCCTCATTTTCTACCATTCGGATCTGACCTGGCATGGACCGGATCATCTGTCCTTTTACTTCCTTCCCCTTTTCCCTCTCCGTCCCCCATGCTGACTGGGTTTCCTTTCCCAAATATCACACCTCCCATATCAATTCCTTTTGACCTTCCGTAGTCCAGTATCTCCGCTATCTCGTTGATCTGTTCTTTCCAGTCCTTTCCGTTTTCCGCGGCCAGATCCGCCCATGTTTTCTGCCCTGTAACCAGGGCTATCTTGTTGGCGTTTGCCTCTTTCAGAGGGTCGATCCACTTTTTAGGAGCTTGGATCCAGCTGTGATCCATGTAGATCTCTTTCCGCTCCCAGAAATCCCGGATCTCAACTTTCCCTGACAATACCAGGGAAATGACGAATGTCTCATAAATCTCATCCATGACATGCAGCAGCATATCCCGATCTTCTATGTAGGTAAGCTCATCCTCTATCATGCCCTGTCGCGCTGAACTGTAATTGCTCTCCGACATGTCGCGGCTGGTAGTCTCATAGCTGAGCCCCTGCCCGGATCCTACCAACCTCAGCTCCTGCTTTATGTATGAAGCGGCATCTGTGGCCTGTCCCGACGGATTTACCACATCTACAGAATCCTCCGCGTTCAGATACTGGATCATCCCGGGAGTGATTGTCTTTCCAGAGTATATTTCCGGACGTTCCCCGCCAGAAGCAGTCCTCCCTATCTTCCCAGCCCCAATCCCCGCCTGGGGAAAGACCCGTTTTATGAATATCGCCAGACAGGACAATATCCTCTCTTTGACTGATACCGCCCGCATAAACTCATTTGTATCCCGGATCCGGGTGATCGTCGGTGCCATATCCGATATCTCCCTTATCTGTGACGGCCTTGTTTTCTCATAGTGAAAGATCACGTCTTTAGCCTCCACATATACAGGATCTCGGATCTCCATCCCGTCAATGCTGTAATGCCTTATAAAATATCCTACTGGACGGTTATACTGGTTGTACTCAATCCCTCCCGCGACACGGTTCTTTGTGGATTTGGGGGTCATGGATGCAATATCCAGTTCATCAACTTCCAGCAGTTGGAGTTTGAATGGAATCAGCCCATCAGCAGTATATCTTTTCAGAAAGAGAATCCCTCCGTCAATCTTTTTTCGCGCCACGGCCATCCTCATCATGGCGTCAAAGCACTGGGTTCCCGTCACATCGCAGTTCTGCTGCTTACACCAGATTTTCCAATACCTTTCCAATTTCTGGTTCAGCTCCTCACTCCCGCTGTTTGCCCGCAGCCTGTATCCCGCTCCGTAAACATTTCTCTTATACGCCCTGATCACGGCATTCATAATGTCTGAATTTCTCTCCAAGTCCCGGGCTCTGGCCCTGAGCGTGTCACGATCAAACCGGTCTGTCATCTCCGCCGATTCATTGATCACGCGCCAATTGGCATTGAGTCTGTCATATCCCGCCGCGTCATAATTCCTGCTGTATTCCATCGCCTGCCGATATATTTCCCTCTGGTATCCCGCTCTCGGAGAGATCCAACCAATCAAGCCGTCAAGCCAATTCACACGTCTCACCTCCCGTCAAAGACCGCGGCATATGTGTCTTGGAGAAGGGTGCTCTCTTCGCTGACCGCCACCTGGGCCTGGAGCTTTGACTGCATCTCCAGCAACAGCTCTAAGTCCGCCCTAGTGAGCTGCCTGGTCCCGATCCGGTAGGACTGCCCGCCTCTCAGGACAGCATAGATGGCGTCGTTCACTGTCTCCAACTGTTCTCTTGGCCCCGCGCCAAACAATTTATCCTGATCTTCCATATTTCCTCCTCTAAGTCAGCCAGTCATCTTCTTGCTGTATCCAGGCCTCTTCCGGCTTATATTCCTCCGGCTTTTTGATTTCCACCATATCCCTTTCCGCCCGCCGCAGGTGGAGGCCGCGTACCCCTAATATTTCAGCCGCCGCCATCGCGTAGACTTCACAGTCCAAATAGTGGTTATCCGCATGGCTGTGCTTCTCCACCCATTTTAAGTGACGCTTTCCATTGGCTGACGTTACGAATACTTTATGTTCCGCTGTCACCTGTTTGGCATACTCTTGATCACAGTCTTTATACACCATCCAACTTCCTCTCCCATTATCCCTTCTCATCCTTGACGCTATTGAGTCCTTGTACTGGTCTCCGTCCACCCACACCAGCTGCATTCCATATGCTTTTGACCCCACCTTATCCACCTTGCTTATTTTATATCGGTCAGCCATAGGGTTGCTGGCTCCTTTGCATGGCATAGCCCAGTCAGAGTTATCAACACAGAAATCATATGTCGCATCCGCCTGGAAACCAGAATCAATCAGGGCTAGATTCACGATCATCTTCCTTCCGTCTTCTGTTTGGAATTCCGCGTTCATGATCTCCTCTATGTCCGCGAATGACAGAACCTGTCCATGGGTTAGATTCTGACTTGTCGTGTATTCCCCGAATGCCCGGATAGAGTAGTATAAGCTTGTCTCCTGCACATCCACGCCAGCGGTTATCAGTTCCGCCCATTCTGGCACAGCAAACTCGGCAAGCTCTGTCTGACGTTCCATTACCAGGTCTTCCGATGTCTTCAGCTTTGTGTCTTCCCATGGTTCCGCAAGCCACGAGTTCGCGAAATTCTGCAGCTTCTCCGGATCATCTTTTGAATCCAGGAATTCCTCAACGATATCTGACCATTTCAGAAAAACACTATACAGGGAGGAAATCCAGAAACCTACCGTCTTCGGCGCTCCTACTCCCCGTTTTTTTACCGCCCTCCATTCCCCTTCCCGAAGCATCTTAGGTTTATGAGTATCGTCAATGCCGCAACCGCATTCCTGGCAGACATATATCGCTGTCTGCGCCCTCTCATAATTGCTCATGTCGCAGTTTTCATCGCTATCATAGACGATCTGTTTCCATTTCAGTTCAATCCATTCCCCGCAATGTGGGCATCTTACGAAATAGTGCCTTACCTCATCAGCATTCTCATGAAGATTCCAGATATAATTTGTTCTTAAGGTTGGCGTGGAGCAGGCATAGACCTTTTCCTGGGGGCGGTACGTCTTTGTACGTTCCAAGGCAAGATTATAGGGCGACGCCTCCTTTTTGGAAGCGCCGCCCATCTTGTCGATCTCATCAAAAAACAAATATTTAATTGGTTTTGACGCCAGCTTTGAAGGGGATCCGGCTCCTCTCAAATAAATCGTCATTGTCCGAAAATTTAACCGGAGTTCCTTGGACTGATTTTCCCTGAATATCTTTTTCAGCTCTGGAATCAGCCGGAACGCGGGTTTTAACTTATCATTCGAAATATCTTTTGCCAGATCATCGTTGGGGTAGACAATCATGGTCGGGGCTGGTGACTGGGTAATGATATAAGACAGCATATTGATCAGAGCCTCCGTTCCTCCAACCTGGCTCGCCTTACAAAAAAATATTTTCCGGATATTCGGCTCATTCATGGCATCCATGATTCCTGCCAAGTAGGGAGTAATGTCATTGGACCATCTGCCTTTTAAGTTGCTGGAATCATCCAGGACGCGAAATTTTTCCGCCCACTGGCTCACCGTCAGGATGTCTGGGCTTTTTAGTATGTTTCTTATAACCCTCATAAACAGCCTTTTGGTTTTTTCCCGTGATCGGCTCCTTTGACTCATTCCTCCTCCTTGTCTTCCTCATCCTCTGTTTCACGCCCCCCTGCCCGCGTGCCATCGATCTCGTCTGGGTCATATTCTGAAAGCTCCTCCAGAGCCTCATAAATCGACTTTGTCAGCATTTGAATGATCCGGTTGATATCTCTTTCCCCCGCCACCTGCATGGCCATTTTGGAAGGAAGGGACAGCAGGCGGTTTTTAAACTGAGTCAGCATATCCGTCAAAAACGCCTCTACATCCGCCGCCTCGTGCAGCTCCCTCCTCAGCCTTCTGAGTTTCAAAACAGAGATGTCCCTCTTGACTTCTTCATGGGATGCCTTTATTTTTTCCATTGAGATCAATGCACCGCGCCCCATTTCCGCGTTTACCTTAAAATTGATATATTCCTGAACGCAGGTCTCAAGAACATATCCTCTGTCTCCCTTGACAGCCTGAAACAGCCCATCTTTCCTCAAATTTCGGACCTGCCGTGACGAGATTCCCAAGCACTGGGCCAATTCCTTCTGGTTCACGGTCAACCTCTGATCACCCCCATCCAAAGCGGAAGGAAATCACAAAAAAATTTTGCTTCTACAGCCTGAAGAACCGGACCTTCCTCGCCCCGCGCCCCGGGGTACCCCCTGGGAAGTACCTATCCCTTAGCCAAAAATAGCAGTCAGGCTGTTGTGCCTGGCTGCTCTATACGCAAGGGACGAACATTGGACGATTGAGTTGGTCTGCTTGTTCCAGTTTAAAGTCTACCACATTTCATCCGGACATTGTGGGACATTTTTAAATTTTTTCAAAAAATCTCTGGATTTTCTTTCGGACACCCTCCTCTGTGTAGTTTTTGCGGCGTCTGGGATACATGCTGTTCATGCAGCGAGCTACCTGCGTATAGCTTCTGCCATCTATAAAATACAGACGGAACATGTTTCTCAATTCTGATTTGTCCAGGTTTTGTATGTATTCCTCCGCTTGGCAAGTCAGCTCCAGCAGTTTCTCCTCCGCGCTCTCCATAAGATATCTGTATCTCTTTCGGAGTTTCTGTTTATTGGCATACTCTGGACCAGGTATTCCCGTGATTTTAATTGGGCCAACGGTTCCATCAATTCTGGTCCCTTTTACGACATCGCTTACTATCGGAGGGTCTTCCAGAAATTTATCAAGATTGTCAATTCTTTTTCGCAGATCATCTATTTCCGCCCGTATATCGCAAAGCTGAATTAATACCTTTTTATCCAACGCTCTCCCTCCCTTGCGTCCGTCATCTCATTCTTAGCTTATATACTTTATCACTGGAAAGATACTCCTCCGTCTTCCGCCGCTGTCCCAGAAGCCGCTTCTCTGGTGTCTTCCTCGTCTCCGTTATAATCTGTCTCCTCTTCCCGATTTGAATCCCGACCATCCAGGATCCGCCGCTCCATCTCTTTTATCAGCTCCGTCAATGCCATAAGCGCCTCCTAAAGATAGGATTTCCCATAACGCGCCCGGAATTCCTCCCTGCTGCCGATCCTGGCCTCATAAATCGCCTGGCCTAACATTCTTGACAGCTTCTCTGCCATAATGTTGCCGTGTATGCTCTCTGTACCGATTCCCATATTGTGACACCGATTGCAGCAGGGAACTTTCAGACTATCCTCCTCCGCCAGTTTCCTGCTGCCAGTGCCAAACAACAGATGGTGCTCACACTGGTTCGGGCGGCCACAGAAGAAACATATATTCTCATTTTCCGTCACAATGCTCCTTATCTTTTTCATCTTCCCTCCTTCTTCCCTAATCCTACTGCCCCCAGAGCGCACATGGTACATACTTTGCCGTCGAACATTTCTTCTATGAAACTATCTGGCAGCGGTCTGTCCCAGCACTCTTTACCACAGATTGGACAGATGGTCTTCTTCCAGGTCTTATCTGACGGCCTGGGGACATTGCTCACAAGTGGCATTGCCAGATAGCCGCCTCTGTCTGTGGGCTTCCTTGGCGTGATCTTCAATCTGTATCACCTCCTTTTAACAGTTCGGGATTGTCAAAAATATTTCCGATAACCTCTGATACTTTCATTGTGCCTTTATTCATGCTTGGTCTGCACCTTTCACCTTTCAATGGCTTTGAATCAAAAGAAGCTATTTCATCAAGCCAAACAACCGTGTATGTCTTTTTCTCAAATCGTATGATATCCCCTTCAAAAACCTTTCTGCCATTTTTATCAATCAAGCCTGTGTACTGGCAGACGGTTTCGGGGTCTACACCCAGCAGATCCTCTTCCGTACTGATTGCCGCCCTTCCATCCGGCGCTTGAATCAAGTCTCCTTCTGCCCACTCACCGTTATCAAGCCGTTTTCCTCTAAACAGAATCTCTCTCATTCTTATTCACCGATCCACTTTTTTGCGGCTTCCTGATCCGCGACTTCAAGATTCTTTTTATAAATACTATTGAAAAATATAACCCCTTTTTGAGTTATGTATATCTCCTTCACCGCATTGCCAAAATCATTCTTTATATCGCAAATCTTTTTTGCCTTATCAGTATCAAAAAATCTTGTATGCTTTATCTGCTTATTATCCGATGTATAGTAAACGACAAAATTAATTTTACGCAAAGCTACAAAGAGATCTTAATTGCG